>NZ_CVTO01000117.1:0-1065 GCF_900004715.1 Pseudomonas sp. 24 E 13 | reverse complement strand
AAAGCAGATCAAGATCAAGAGCGACTCGCTTCGCATCGTGGTTACGGTTGGGCGCTGCTGAGTTGTGTAGGTACCTGCAAACTGCAAGTGAAAGGCGCCTTTGCTTGAAGCTTGCAGCTTGCAGCTTGCAGCCTAAACCTTAAGCGCCTTCTTGGGATAAATATCATAACGACTGGACTTGCCCTCCAGCGCATGGCTCGGCTTGGGCCCGTCAATGCACGGCGCCTTGCGCGGGCGTTTGACCACTACGCGATGGCTGGCCAGGGCGAGGGCCGCCGCGAGCAATGCCGGTGCATCCAAGTCATCACCGACCAGTGGCCGGAACAGGCGCATTTCCTTCTTCACGAGGGCAGTTTTCTCGCGGTGCGGGAACATTGGGTCCAGGTAGATCACTTGCGGCGGCTCGCCTTCCCAATTGAGCATCACTTCAATGGCGTTGCCCTTGAGCAGCGTCATGCGCGCCACGATCGGCGCCACGTCAAAATCCTGCGCGGCGCGTGCCAGGCCGTCTTCCAGCAAGGCACCAATCAACGGCTGGCGCTCGATCAGGCTCATCTCACAGCCCAGGCTTGCCAGCACGAACGCATCCTTGCCCAGCCCGGCCGTGGCGTCCAGTACACGGGGACGCACGCCTTGGGCGACGCCCACGGCCTTGGCGATCATCTGCCCGCTGCCACCGCCATATAGACGCCGGTGCGCCGCGCCGCCTTCGACAAAGTCGACCCGCACCGGGCCCGGTGCGTCCGGTCCGAGCTGTTGCAATTGCAGGCCTTGTTCGCCGACCTGCAGGGAAAAATCCGCCTCATCGCGTTGCACAGGCAAGCCCAACAGCGCAGCCCACTGCGCGGCGCGGGCCTGGAATTCTTCGGCCAAGGCCTCGACCCGAATGCGGCTGGCCGCTGGTTGTTCACTCATCAATCGCTACGCTCGAAAATATTAAGGATCGGCCAATACCGGCCGATAAAAACAACAGTCAGGTATTTTGCCAGAGCTGAGCGTCGACCGAAAAAAATGTCAGACATTCTTCCCCTAACCATCGGTGTACTGCCGACCCACAACCACTAC
>NZ_CVTO01000027.1:0-11646 GCF_900004715.1 Pseudomonas sp. 24 E 13 | reverse complement strand
TCGAGAATCACGTCCATCAATTCCGAGTCAACCTTGCGCTCACCCTTGCGCAGGATGTCGAAGACGTTCTCGGCGATGTGGCAGCACTCCACCAGCTCATGGAGCTGGAGGAAGCCGGCGCCCCCTTTTACAGTGTGAAAACCGCGAAAAATTGCATTGAGCAGGTTCGCATCATCCGGGCGGCTTTCCAGCTCGACCAGTTGTTCGGACAGTTGCTCTAAAATTTCGCCGGCCTCTACAAGGAAATCCTGAAGGATTTCTTCATCGGCGCCGAAGCTCATGTGGGTGCTCCTTAGAAGCCTAAACTGGACAGCAAATCGTCTACGTCATCTTGACCGGATACGACGTCTTCACGTTTATCGGCATGAATCTGCGGACCTTCACCCTTGGCGAGATGTTTTTGTGGATCTTTTTCCGAGAGGATCGCTTCGCGGTCATGTTCGATGCCGGCAAAACGGTCGACCTGACCGGCCATGAGCACCAGTTTGAGCAGGTTGCTTTCCACTTCGGTGACCAGTTGGGTCACCCGCTTGATCACCTGGCCTGTGAGGTCCTGGTAATCCTGGGCCAGCAGAATATCGTTGAGGTTGCTGGCCACCGTGCGGTTTTCCTGCTCGCTGCGCGACAGAAAACCGTCGACGCGACGCGCCAGCTCACGGAACTCTTCAGCCCCCACTTCGCGGCGCATGAAGCGGCCCCAGTCCACGCTCAGGGCGTGGGCTTCGCTGGCCATGCCGTTGACCAGGGGCGTGGCGTTTTCCACCAGGTCCATGGTGCGGTTGGCCGCCGCCTCGGTCAGCCTGACCACATAGGACAAGCGTTCAGTGGCATCGGTGATCTGCGAAATCTCTTCGGCCTGGGGCATGCGCGGGTCAATCTGGAAATTGACGATCGCACTGTGCAGCTCGCGTGTGAGCTTGCCCACTTCCTGGTACAGGCCGCGGTCACGGGTCTGGTTAAGCTCATGGATCAACTGCACCGCGTCGGCGAAATGGCCTTTTTCCAGGCTGTCGACCAACTGGTGAGCATGCTTTTTCAGGGTCGACTCAAAGTCGCCCAGTGTTGTTTCTTTATGCTCCATAGCTCCCCCGCGATGGCATTAGCCGTGGATGCGTTCGAAGATTTTTTCGATCTTCTCTTTCAAGGCCAATGCTGTGAATGGCTTGACCACGTAACCGTTGACCCCGGCTTGGGCGGCTTCGATGATCTGTTCACGCTTGGCTTCGGCGGTCACCATCAACACCGGCAGGCTGCGCAGTTTTTCATCGGCGCGCACATGGCGCAGCAAATCGATACCGGTCATGCCCGGCATGTTCCAGTCGGTTACCAGAAAGTCGATGCTGCCGCTGTTGAGGATCGGAATCGCCGTAATGCCGTCATCCGCCTCGACCGTGTTAGTGAACCCAAGGTCACGCAACAGGTTTTTTATGATCCGCCGCATCGTTGAGAAGTCATCAACGATGAGGATTTTCATGTTCTTGTCCAATTCGACCTCCAAGCAGTCTTAAACGCGCCCAGCACCTGGACGCGCCACTTCAATCAACAGGCGTTACACAAAAAGGACTGCCCAGGGCACCACGGAGCGAATCCGCGAAGGCCGAAACCTTCGCGGTAGCATCTGCAGTGTCCCCACACTGCCTGTCAGCGCGCGCGCCACTCTCCCAACCGCCCCCGCAAGCGGGCCGCGCACTGGCTATGCAACTGGCTGACACGCGATTCGCTGACCCCCAGGACCTCACCGATTTCCTTGAGGTTCAGCTCTTCGTCGTAGTACAGCGCCAGCACCAGGCGCTCACGCTCCGGCAGATTGGCAATGGCGTCCGCCAATGCTCCCTGGAAACGCTCATCTTCCAGATCGCGCGACGGTTCCATATGCGCACTCGCGCCGTCCTCGTGCAGCCCTTCGTGTTCGCCGTCCTGTAACAGGTCGTCGAAACTGAACAGGCGGCTGCCCAAGGTATCGTTCAAAATCCCGTAATAATCGTCGAGACTCAATTGGAGTTCGGCCGCAACTTCATGATCTTTAGCGTCACGACCGGTTTTTGCTTCAATTGCGCGAATTGCGTCACTGACCATGCGCGTATTGCGGTGTACCGAACGCGGCGCCCAGTCCCCTTTACGCACCTCATCGAGCATCGCGCCACGGATACGGATACCCGCATACGTCTCGAAACTCGCGCCCTTGCTCGCGTCATATTTGGTCGACACTTCGAGCAGGCCGATCATGCCGGCCTGGATCAGGTCTTCAACCTGCACGCTGGCAGGCAGGCGCGCCAGCAGGTGATAGGCAATGCGCTTGACCAGGGGCGCATAGCGCTCGATCAATTCGCCCTGGCTGTCACGTGCCGACTTTTTGTAAAGGTTGTAGCCGCTTGATGTCATAGCACAGGTCCCGCGCTCGTCTGATGCACCAGTCGCTCGACGAAAAACTCCAGATGCCCCCGAGGGTTGGCAGGCAACGGCCAGGTATCGACCTTCTGGGCAATGGCCTTGAATGCCAGTGCGCACTTCGAACGAGGGAACGCTTCGTAGACCGCACGCTGCTTTTGCACGGCCTTGCGCACACACTCGTCGTAGGGAACGGCGCCGACGTATTGTAAAGCCACATCGAGGAAACGATCCGTGACCTTGGTCAACTTGGCGAACAGGTTACGCCCTTCCTGCGGGCTCTGGGCCATGTTGGCCAGCACGCGAAAGCGGTTCATGCCGTAGTCACGGTTGAGCAGTTTGATCAGGGCGTAGGCATCGGTAATCGAGGTGGGCTCGTCGCACACCACCAGCAGTACTTCTTGCGCTGCGCGGACAAAGCTGACCACCGACTCGCCGATCCCGGCGGCGGTGTCGATCACCAGCACGTCAAGGTTGTCGCCGATATCGCTGAAGGCCTGGATCAGGCCGGCATGCTGCGCCGGACTCAAGTGCACCATGCTCTGGGTGCCGGAGGCGGCCGGCACGATGCGGATCCCACCGGGCCCCTGCAGCAGCACGTCGCGCAGCTCACAGCGGCCTTCGATCACATCGGCCAGCGTGTGTTTGGGGGTCAGCCCCAACAGAACGTCCACGTTGGCCAGGCCCAGGTCAGCATCCAGCAGCATGACGCGACGGCCAAGCTCTGCCAGGGCCAGGGACAAATTCACTGACACGTTAGTTTTGCCGACGCCACCTTTGCCGCCGGTCACCGCGATCACCTGTACGGGATGCATGCTGCCCATTTTATTTCTTTACCTTGTCTTGCTTAGACGCAGGCTACATGGCTTGGCCGCGTGTATCGCTTGCAGACCATCGATGTAGGTACATTTCACGGTGTTCATCCTGCCTCATCCCACCCGTTTTGCCGGGTTGTGATAAAGGTCGGCGAACATATCAGCCATCGCTTCCTCGCTAGGCTCGTCTTGCATTTGCACGCTGACAGCACGGCTGACCAACTGATGACGGCGCGGCAGATGCAAATCATCCGGAATCCGCGGCCCGTCGGTCAGGTAGGCGACCGGTAGTTCATGACTGATTGCCAGGCTCAGCACTTCGCCCAGGCTGGCGGTTTCATCCAGTTTGGTCAGGATACAACCGGCCAGGCCGCAGCGCTTATAGCTGTGGTAGGCAGCGGTAAGAACCTGTTTCTGGCTGGTGGTTGCAAGCACCAGGTAATTTTTCGACTTGATGCCACGCCCGGCCAGGCTTTCGAGCTGCATGCGCAGGGCCGGGTCGCTGGCTTGCAGGCCGGCGGTATCGATCAACACCACGCGCTTGCGCAGCAGCGGGTCGAGGGCGTTGGCCAGGGACTGGCCCGGGTCGACGTGGGTCACCGGCACATTGAGGATGCGGCCCAGGGTCTTGAGCTGTTCCTGGGCGCCGATGCGATAACTGTCCATGCTCACCAGCGCGATGTTCTGCGCGCCGTACTTGAGTACATAACGGGCGGCCAGCTTGGCCAGGGTGGTGGTCTTGCCCATGCCGGCAGGACCGACCATGGCGATCACCCCGCCCTCTTCCAGGGGTTCGATCTCCGGGGTGGCGATCATGCGCGCCAGGTGCGCCAGCAGCATGCGCCAGGCTTGGCGTGGTTCTTCGACTTCGGCAGTCAGCGCCAGCAGGTCACGGGACAACGGGCCGGACAGGCCGATGCGTTGCAGGCGACGCCACAGGTTGGCCTGCTGCGGCTTGCTGCCTTGCAGTTGCGTCCAGGCCAAAGAGCCGAGTTGCACTTCGAGCAGCTCGCGCAGGCCGTTGAGTTCAAAGCGCATCGAATCGAACACACGCTGATCGACTGCGGCGGCCGGGGCTGGCGCGGCGGGACGTGGCGGTTCGACGAACGTAGGTTCCACCAGCGGCTCGGAAGCGGTCAGCGGCAGGCCGGCGAACAACTGGCGATTGGTGGTGGCGTCGCTGTCGCCGCGCATGCTCAATTCGGCCTGGGCCGAGACGATGCGCGAAGCGGTCTTGCGCAGCTCGTCTTCAAGCTCCATGTTCGGCACGCGCGGGGCCAGGGCCTGGGGGGTGTAATCCAGGGCAGCCGTCAGCTCGACACCGCCGGCAATACGGCGGTTACCGATAATCGCGGCATCGGCGCCCAGCTCATCGCGGACCAACTTCATGGCCTGACGCATATCGGCGGCGAAAAAACGCTTTACTTGCATAACCCACTACCCTCAGCCGTTGGGCCCTACTGTCGCGACGATAGTCACTTGCTTATTGTCAGGAATTTCCTGGTAAGCCAACACGTGCAAATTCGGTACTGCCAGGCGTCCAAAGCGCGACAACATCGCGCGGACCGGACCGGCCACCAGCAGAATCACCGGCTGGCCCTGCATTTCCTGGCGCTGCGCGGCTTCGATCAACGAACGCTGCAGCTTTTCAGCCATGCTTGGCTCCAGCAAAACCCCTTCTTCCTGGCCTTGCCCTGCCTTCTGAATACTATTGAGCAATATCTGTTCCAACCTTGGCTCCAAGGTGATAACAGGCAGCTCAGACTCAACGCCTACAATGCTTTGCACGATTGCGCGGGACAAACCGACGCGCACCGCAGCCACCAGCGCGGCAGTATCTTGACTCTTGGCGGCGTTGTTGGCGATGGCCTCGGCAATGCTGCGAATGTCCCGTACCGGCACTTGTTCGGCGAGCAAGGCTTGCAGCACCTTGAGCAACTGCGACAGCGACAGCACGCCCGGCACCAGCTCTTCGGCCAGTTTCGGCGAGGCCTTGGCCAGCAAACCCATCAATTGCTGGACTTCCTCGTGGCCGATCAGCTCGTGGGAGTGCTTGTAGAGAATCTGGTTGAGGTGGGTGGCGACCACGGTGCTGGCGTCGACCACGGTGTAACCCAGCGATTGCGCCTGGCTGCGCTGGCTGACTTCGATCCACACCGCTTCCAGGCCGAAAGCCGGATCTTTGGCGGTAATGCCGTTGAGCGTACCGAACACCTGCCCCGGGTTGATCGCAAGTTCGCGGTCGGGGTAGATCTCGGCTTCGGCCAGGATCACGCCCATCAAGGTCAGGCGATAGGCGCTGGGGGCCAGGTCGAGGTTGTCGCGGATATGCACGGTGGGCATCAGGAAGCCCAGGTCCTGGGACAGCTTCTTGCGCACACCCTTGATCCGCGCCAGCAGCTGGCCGCCCTGGTTGCGGTCCACCAGCGGAATCAGGCGGTAGCCGACTTCCAGGCCGATCATGTCGATCGGGGTCACGTCGTCCCAGCCCAACTCCTTGGTTTCCTGGGCGCGGGTCGGGGATGGCAGCAACTCCTGCTGGCGCGCGATTTCCTGCTGGGCCTGGACCCTGACTGCATTCTGCTTTTTCCAGAACAGGTAGGCCGCGCCGCCGGCCATGGCCGCCATGCTCAGGAACGAAACGTGAGGCATGCCCGGCACGATGCCCATGACGGCCATGATGCCGGCGGCCACGGCCAGCGCCTTGGGCGATGCGAACATCTGGCGGCTGATCTGCTTGCCCATGTCTTCGGAGCCCGAAGCACGGGTCACCATGATCGCTGCCGCTGTGGATAACAACAGTGATGGCAATTGCGCCACTAAACCGTCACCGATGGTCAGCAAGGCGTACACCTTGCCCGCATCGCCAAAGGTCATGCCGTGCTGGAAGATCCCCACGGCCATGCCGCCGATCAGGTTGATGAACAGGATCAACAGGCCGGCGATGGCGTCACCGCGCACGAATTTGCTGGCGCCGTCCATGGAGCCGTAGAACTCGGCCTCCTGGGCAACTTCCAGGCGCCGGGATTTTGCCTGGTTCTGGTCGATCAGGCCGGCGTTGAGGTCGGCGTCGATGGCCATCTGCTTACCGGGCATCGCATCCAGGGTAAAGCGTGCGCTCACCTCGGAAATCCGCCCGGCGCCCTTGGTCACCACCACGAAGTTGATGATCATCAGGATCGCGAACACCACGATACCCACCACGTAGTTGCCGCCGATCACCACCTCACCGAAGGCCTGGATCACCTTACCGGCGGCGGCGTGACCGTCCTGGCCGTGGAGCATCACCACGCGGGTGGACGCCACGTTCAGCGCCAGACGCAACAGGGTCGCCACCAGCAGGATGGTGGGAAATACCGCGAAATCCAAAGGCCGCAGGGCGTACACACAGACCAGCAGCACCACCACCGACAGGGCGATGTTGAAGGTGAAAAACACGTCGAGCAGGAACGGCGGCATCGGCAACATCATCATTGCCAGCATCACCAGCAACAACAACGGCACACCCAGATTGCCCCGCGACAGGTCAGTCAGGGTGCCACGGGCCGTGCTGAGCATTTGAGAGCGATCTGCCACCGGTATTCCTCGTGTCCTTGAAGCAAAGTTTTGACGCCGGGAAGCGTCCTGAAGGCGGTATTGCAAGAAGCCTTCCAACTTTTGCCCCACGACCAGGATGACTCTGCAAACGACCGAATCTACTGGGTGTAATCAATGGGGATGTACCTGCTGTTACTGAGGAAATTTCCGACAAGGTTTTCGGGTTGCCCCTAGGAACCGGGCTCCCTAGTCTCCGTACACCGCTGCAAATGCAGTGGTCGGGCGTCGCGGCCCGGTTTACAACGGAGTAAAAGCACCATCTCCCTTTCAGTCGACGCTTTTTTATCGTCTACTGTGCGGCGCTATGGCGGCTGTGCGCGGGATACCTTCGGGTATGCCGGGTTGCTCCTTGACCGGTCCGCGAACCTGCGTACAGCTGCCACCCTCCATCGCGTCGCGGCGATCAGTGGCGGCTCCACTTTCGTAAGGAGCTTCACAATGATCAAACCCACCCCAAATCCCCCACCCAGCATAATCCTCACCCTTATCGACGGCATCAGCACCGAAGACCTGCTGGTCAACCTCACCGAAAACCTGGCATCCGCCCACGCCCTGACCTGTGATTTCGCCTTTGACCTAGAGGGAACACAGCGAGAAGGTGCGCTGGGTATTGCGCAGTTGATTGAGATCGGCCGACTGCTGGATGACAGGGAGCCGTCATCCGCAGAAACACCGGGCAACCTCTGATCGTTCCCACGCTCTGCGTGGGAATGCAGCCAGGGACGCTCCGCGTCCCGACTTGAACCCTGCGCGACGGTGACGCAGAGCGTCACGGGAGGCATTCCCACGCGGGAGCGTGGGAACGATCTTCAAAAATCCTGGCCGGCCCAGAGGCCGCCATCGGGGGCAAGCCCCCTCCCACAGTTGGGAACGATCAACAACCCGATTCACCACAGTTGCCTGCCTGGATGGGCAACGCATAAATGCCCTCGGGCCGATGGACCATTTGAAACTTCAGATGCTTACCCTCCGACAGCGCCGTCCAGCGCCAATCCTTGTGATTGATGAACACGTGCTCTGCCCGGTCATCCAGCTCGATCAGCCAGTCGCCCCTGATCCAGTCATAGGATTTGACAGTCCCCATCGCCACTTTCAATACCGCTCTCCCTGCATCTCGTTTACTACCTGCGCGCAGTGCTGATGGGTAATGAAACCGTGGGAAAGCTTCGCCTGGCTACTGTCAAAGTTGACAGGTAGACGCGGGCCGATGGCGGATGATAGGCAGGTGATAGCGTGGATCATGCCTGCGAGGGCTTTTTGCGCCTGCGGGAGGGTCGTTGCCTGGGAGGCGTCTGTGGGGATTCAACGCTTTCAATGGTTGTCGACTGAACGGCAACCTCATTGCCATCGCGATCCAGAGCCTTGAAGCCAATGCCCTTGACCGCATCGCACCACCTGACCGTGCCCCTGTCCATCGCCGCCTCCCGAGCCGCGCATGGCTGCGTGGCTCATCGCTGTATCAAACAGTGAAGGCGGCGTATTGGCTACTGTCAAAGTTGACAGGTAATGGCCACCCTCCTGTAGGAGCGAGCTTGCTCGCGAAGGTGGGTAACGATAACGCGGGGAGTCAGGATAAACGCGGCGACGGTGAGTTTTTCGCGAGCAAGCTCGCGCCTACAGTGAGCCGCAGCGTTCAGGAGTCGCGACGCAAATCCGGCGGGATCGGCAGGTCCTTGAGCGGATCAGGCCGCTTGCCCTTGCCCGCCCGGTATTGGCGGATCTGGTAGACGTAGGCCAGCACCTGGGCCACCGCCAGGTACAACCCGGCCGGGATTTCCTGGTCCAGGTCGGTGGAATAGAAAATCGACCGCGCCAGTGCCGGGGATTCCAGCAGCAGGATGTCGTTGGCCACGGCGATTTCGCGGATTTTCAACGCGGTAAAGTCGCTGCCCTTGGCCAGCAACATCGGCGCGCCGCCCTTTTCCGGGTCGTACTTGAGGGCCACGGCATAGTGGGTCGGGTTGGTGATGATCACGTCGGCGTCGGGCACCGAGGCCATCATCTTGCGCTGGGACATTTCGCGCTGCAGTTGGCGGATGCGTTGCTTGACCTCCGGGCGCCCTTCCTGGTCCTTGTGTTCGTCGCGCACTTCCTGCTTGGTCATCAGCAGTTTCTTGTGGCTTTCCCACAACTGGATCGGCGCGTCCACCGCCGCGATGATGATCAACCCGGCGGACATCCACAACGCGCTCCAGCCCACCACTTGCAGGCTGTGGATGATCGCCGACTCCAGCGGTTCATGGGCGATGCGCAGCAGATCGTCGATGTCGGACGACAATACCGTCACCGCCACGAACAGAATCAGGATGAATTTGGCCAGCGCCTTGAGCAGTTCCACCAGGGCCTTGGTGGAAAACATGCGCTTGAGGCCGGCCGCCGGGTTCATGCGGCTGAACTTGGGCGCCATGCTGCTGGCAGCGAATAGCCAGCCGCCCAGGGCGACCGGGCCGATCAGCGCGGCCAGCAGCAACGTGATCAGAATCGGCTGCACCGCCAGCAGCGCGATCGTGCCCGAATGCAGCAGGTACTGGCCCATGGAGTCCGGGTTGAGCAACACCTCCCGGGGCAGAGTGAAGTTGTGCTTCATCAGCTCCAGTAAATCCAGCGCCAGGCCACCGCCGTAGATCAGCAAGGCACCGGCGCCGGCCATCATGGTCGCAACGGTATTGAGCTCTTTGGAGCGTGCGATCTCGCCCTTTTCCCTGGAGTCCTTTTTACGCTTCTCCGTGGGGTCTTCTGTCTTGTCCTGACCACTCTCGCTCTCGGCCATGGCTCAGCGCGCCCGTGCCAGGTCACGTAAGAACTGCAGGGCGTCGGTCGCCAGCGGTTGATACTGATTGAGAATGTCGGCCAGGCCGATCCAGAAAATCCCCATGCCCATCACCAGGGTCAAAGGGAAGCCGATCGAGAAAATGTTCAGCTGCGGCGCTGCGCGGGTCATCACGCCAAACGCGATGTTGACCACCAGCAGCGCGGTGATGGCCGGCAACACCAGCAGCAAGGACGCGCCCAGCACCCAGCCGAGGCGACCCACCAACTCCCAGAAATGGTTGACCACCAGCCCCGAGCCCACCGGCAAGGTGGTGAAGCTTTCGGTGAGCACCTCGAACGCCACCAAATGGCCGTTCATGGCCAGGAACAGCAAGGTCACCAACATGGTCAAAAATTGCCCGATCACCGCCGCCGACACACCGTTGGTGGGGTCGACCATGGACGCAAAGCCCATGCCCATCTGGACCGAGATGATTTGGCCGGCCACCACAAACGCCTGGAAGAACAGGCTCAGGGAAAAACCCAGCATGGCGCCGATCAGGATCTGTTCGGCAATCAGCAGCAGCGCACTGAGGTCGAGGGCATTGACCGGCGGCATCGGCGGCAGGCCAGGCACGATCACGACCGTAATGGCTACCGCGAAATACAAGCGCACACGCCGTGGCACGAGGGTGGTGCCGAACACCGGCATGGCCATCAACATGGCCGTGACGCGAAACATCGGCAGGATGAACGAGGCCACCCAGGTACTGATCTGGGTGTCGGTGAGGGCGAATAAGGATTGCATCGGCTCAGCCGATCAACTGCGGAATACTGCCGTACAGCTGCAGGATGTATTCCATGAAGGTTTGCACCAGCCACGGGCCGGCGACGATCAGGGTGATCAGCATCACCAGCAGGCGCGGCAGGAAGCTCAGGGTCTGTTCGTTGATTTGGGTGGCGGCCTGGAACATCGCCACCAGCAGGCCGACCAGCAGGCTCGGCACCACCAGCACGGCGACCATCACGGTGGTCAGCCACAGTGCTTCACGGAACAGGTCGACGGCAACTTCTGGGGTCATGGCGCTATACCCCCCCGAAACTGCCGGCCAGGGTGCCGATAATCAGCGCCCAGCCGTCCACCAGCACAAACAGCATGATCTTGAACGGCAGCGAGATGATCAGCGGCGACAGCATCATCATGCCCATCGCCATCAGCACGCTCGCCACCACCAGGTCGATGATCAGGAACGGGATGAAGATCATGAAACCGATCTGGAACGCGGTCTTCAATTCCGAGGTGACGAAGGCCGGCACCAGAATCGTCAGCGGCGCCTGGTCCGGGGTGGCAATGTCGGTACGCTTGGACAGGCGCATGAACAACTCGAGGTCGCTGGAGCGGGTCTGCGACAGCATGAAGTCCTTGATCGGGCCCTGGGCCTTGTCGATCGCGTCCTGGGCCGTGAGCTTTTCCGCAAGGTAAGGCTGCAGGGCTTGCTGGTTCACCTTGTCAAAGACCGGCGCCATGATGAACAGGGTCAAAAACAGCGCCATGCCGGTGAGGATCTGGTTCGACGGCGTCTGCTGCAGGCCGAGGGCCTGGCGCAGGATCGAGAACACGATGATGATCCGCGTAAAGCTGGTCATCAGCATGACGAACGCCGGGATAAAACTCAGCGCGGTCATGATCAGCAGGATCTGCAGGCTGACCGAGTATTCCTGCGCGCCGGCCGCATTGGTGCCCAGGGTAATCGCCGGGATCGACAACGGGTCGGCGCCCAGTGCCATCGGCGCGGCCAGCAACAGCATGAGCGTCAGGAACACGCGCATTACTTCTTATCCTTCTGGTCCTTGCCCAGCAATTCCATCAGGCGCTGGGCGAATTCTGGCGTGGCGGTCTCGCTGCTGGCCGCGTCCACCGGGGTCTTGAGTACGTGCAACGGAGTGATGCGGCCAGGGGTGATGCCGAGCAGGATCTGCTCCTCGCCCACCTGAACCAGCACCAATCGGTCCCGCGGGCCGAGGGCACGCGAGCCGACCAGTTCGATCACCTGGGCATTGCCCGGGCCGATGCGCTGCACGCGGCGCATCAGCC
>NZ_CVTO01000159.1:57513-109429 GCF_900004715.1 Pseudomonas sp. 24 E 13 | reverse complement strand
GGCATGCAGCAGCACCATTGCGGTATTGAGCAACAGGTCGATCAACGCCAGTTCGCGGGTCGTTGGGTCGTCGCTGTCCAAACCTGCCAGGTCCTGCTCCAGGCTGGCGACCAGCACCATGAACCAACCCACCAACATGGCGGGGCCCTGCACCAGCGGCAACAGCAATGTATTGAACAGCAGCCACGCGCCTTCCATCACGATGGCCCAGCGGCTCTCGCCGTTGGAAACCGACTCGCGATCAGCCAGGTCGACCAGTGCGCGTGCGGTGCTGCCGTACAGGTGGTTCAACAACTGGCCGTTGACCTGTGATTGAAGCCACTCTCCAGCGCCTTCATCGACCGCCAGGCTTGCGGGCACAGGTTGCCGGGGAGGGCTGAACTCATCCCCGGGCAGGAAGCGAATGATGTGCGGTTCTCTGAAACCGCCGTTGGCGTAGATGGGGCGAGCCCTGTCGCTCAGCCAGGTCAGCACGCTGTCTTGCAGCTCGCCCGGTGCGGCCAGTGCGTCCAGCAGCGCCGGACGTGTCGGGTATTCATGCAGGCAGTCGATATACAGCGGCCGATACAGCAGGTGCGGGCCCGCACTGGCGCCTTTGGTTTCGATAATAAAGACGTTGTTGACTTCATCGGGCTGGGCACCGCTCTTGCGGCACAAGGCCAAGGGGCGCAGGACGATCTCCTGTCCATCGACGAGCCGGTCCGAGGGCATCTCGCCCATCAATGCCTTCACATAGCGATAACCCGTCACGGTGACGCCGTGCTGCTGTCGGATCTTGTATTCCAGCGCCTGCATCGGCAGCTTGACCTTGAGTTCGCGGGTAAACAGCGTTTCCCGGCGCCGCGCGTCGGCGCTGTCGGACAGCAGCAGGTCTTTGATGGTGTGTGGATAGGTACTGCCTATGTCGACACGCTGGATCAACCCGGTACTGCCCAACAGGTAATCTTCGTCGAGCCAGGTCGGCAGCGCCTCGGCGCCTTTGGCTGAGATCTTCAGGGTGCCCTTGGGTTTGCCGGCCAGGTTCTTCAGCGCCAGTTGCGTCAGCGACATTTGCACATGGTCGATAATGCCGGCGCCTCCTGGATAGCCGGCCGCCACGGCGAAGTCCAGTACCACCTCGTCGGGGTCGAAGTCGCCATGATCGGTTTGCATCTGCTTGCGCAATGCAGCGCGGCTGAAGCTGTGGATGTTTTCAATGCCCTCGTTGAACGAGCGCCCCTGGTTTTGTCGCAGCACCCTTGCCATGTCCTGTTGGTGCCGATGGTAGGCAAAACGGTCGTCGGCGCTGGCTTGCGTGAGCCATTCGGGCAATTGGTCGATTATCTTCTGCAGCAACGGGGCGGCAGGTGTCTTGACCTGGGTAAAGAGAACCGCCGGGTCCGTGAGCGTGTCCAGGCGCCGCTCAAGGGTTTTTTCGTCCTGGCCCTGGAACGTCAGGGTGGCGAGGTCTTCCAACTGCTGATTGAGGATCAGGCCGGCCTGTTGTTCGAACACGTTGCCATCAGGTTCGTTGCGTTTCCAGGTGAGCTGGTCGAACTGGAACTGGCGCTGCATCCTGGCGCCCCAGGCGTCACTGAAGTCATCGATTGAGGCAAACGCCTCGATCACGCCGTCCACGCTTTGCAGCAGAACGTTTTGATCACGTATCAACAGCAGGTCCGGGCTCAGCAGGCGGGTTTCTTCTGCGCCTTTGGACAGTGTGCTTTCAATGAAATAGACATGGGTGGTGGGTGTGGCGTGGGGCAGGCGTTCAACGCGCACCGGCCAGGTGGCGACGGCGGTCAGCATGTCCTGTTGGTCTTTGTTCAGGCTTGATTGACCGGCCGCTGCGGCAGTCATCTGGCCGTTGAGAAACTCGCTCAGCCATTGCCAGCGACTGCGGCCGTGGCTGTCGATGGCGCTCCAGTAATCAGCCAGGTCATGCTGAAAATGCAGGTAGAGCGAAGCTCGCACTTGGTCGATGATGCCTGCGATGACCTGCATGTCGATGAGGGGCAGCGCTGCCGGCTTGAGGATTGCCGGTGGCAGTTGCGTCAAGTAGTACGGCAGCTCGCGTTTTGAGCGCCAGTCAAGCAGCTGCGGGTCCAGTACCTGCGCGATAGCGACCTCCATCAGCGGTCGGTAGGTATAAGTGCCGGAGGGGGTTGGACTGGCCAGCTTGACCCTGAGCAAGTCCAGCTCCAGGGAGGGGTAGCGCTCCAGAATGCGGCTGCGCAGCGCATTGAAGACCACTGAGTACAAGGCCTGGCGTGTGGCGAAACGTTGATGGACTGCCTGGGCAGGTAATTGGCTCAGAGGCGTGGGGGTGTTTGGAGGGGGCATGGCAAAGTCCTTTCCTGTCCTGAGGTCGATGATGGAGACACCATTAGGAAATCGACTTTCGCCATTGCCGGTGCGGTATTCGGATACCGCGAGCAGGGCCGATGTTGCGACCGCTCGCGTGCGGTGCCGACCATATATGCACCACCTGGCACCTTGAGCCCCGTGATGTTCTGTCATTCCATTTCAAAGGAGTGACACCATGCCGGATTCATCCCCTGGTTCCGCCGTTGCCAAGCCGCTCGCAGCGACGCAGAGCATTCACGGCGACTTTCTCGAAAAGGCCGTGCCCCAATGGCTGGTCGAGGCAACACCTGCGCGCCGGTCGGCGCTTAAAGACACCGTCGCGGCAGTGCCGCAGTGGTACACGGACGCCACGCCCGCACAGCGCAACAGCGTCAACGCCAGCGTCATAGCCAGCGCTATCGCCCAGGTCCAATTGGACACCACCATGGCGACGTTCAAGGACGTCGACGCATTCGCCAGGCCTTTGCTGCTCAAGGCGTTGAAAGACCAGTACCAGGTGCAGGCCGATGTCGACAAGACCTTCCTGTGCCTGCGCAAGCCACTGGAGATCAGTGTCGCTGAAGTGGAGCTCACCTCGTTCGAGGTCCTGAAACTGTCGATGCTGCAGGCGGCTCAACACAATTTCGAGGCCTGGGAATGCAAACCTGGCGCTTACCACAAGAACTCAACGTTTGTGCTGGAGACCGCCACGCCTGGCACCTTTGAGCCGGCCACCGTGAGCCTGACGGTCAGCCAATTCATGACCCTGTGCCGCAGCCTTGATATCGGCGCGCAGTATCAGACTTACCTGAAGTCGTTCTTCGCACCGGTCGACACGCGCCCTCAACCGCCTCTTGAGCAACACTTCATCGCCAGCCAGAAAGCGGCCATGAAGGCCGCCGCTGAAAGCGCCGTGGTCAATGGAGATATCGAGCCTGCGGATTACACCATGATCCTGTCGGTGATCAACGGTAACGTTTACCCCACGCTCGGCAATAAGCGGGTCTGGCTTCTCGACATGAGCCTGATGAAAAAAAGGCTGACGGGCTGCGTCTATTTTTCAATCGGTGACCGCTACAGCGACGAGTTGATCCTCTACGTCCCCAATCACCCGGATCACCCACTCAAACGCTATACCTCCCGCCAACAAATGCGCGACGAGTGCAAACGCCAGTTCACTGACCGTGCGGGCATGGCGGCCGATGACCCCGCGCCAACGGCATACCAGAAGTTCTTCAGCCAGTTCCTGCCCTATGATCAGAGGCCCTACTATTTCAGCCAGTTCACGCAAAAGTCTGCCGATTCTCCCAGTGGCCCGTTGACCTCGCCTTGGCGATCGGTCGTGGAGTTCGTGTTCGGGCTATCGCCGATCACCCGTATCAGAGAGCTACCCCCTGAAAAGCCGGCGAAGATGGAGCCGGTAAGCGACCCTTACCTGGCGCCCGGTAACTTGATGCCTTACCGCGGTACAGGCACCTTTTCCGGGCTGCTCGACCTTTGGCCCTTCCTGTACGAAAAGCACCGTGACAAGGTCCTGGCCGACGCCCGTGCCCATGCAGTGCCCACCGCTGACGTGGATGCAAAGGCGCGCGAGGCCAAGCTGGCGCACCTGTTCGAAATCGGCATGCTGGCGCTCAACGCAGTCTCCATGTTCGTGCCCGTGTTGGGTGAAGTCATGCTGGCAGTGATGGCTGAGCAATTGCTCTCGGAGACCATCGAAGGTGTGGCCGACTGGGCCGAGGGTGATAAACGGGCGGCCAAGGCGCATCTGGTGGATGTGGCGGAAAATCTCGCCCAGATCGCCGTCATGGCCGGTGTGGGAGTGGCGGTGAGCAAATTCCGGGCTGTCAAGGCTGAACCGGTCATCGAAAACCTCAGTCCCGTGACCCTGCCCAATGGTGAGATGCGCCTGTGGAAGCCGGATTTGACCGGCTATGAAAGCCCCGTGACGCTGGAGGCGGCGTCAGGGCCCAACGCGATGGGCCAATACACGCTCAATGGCAAGACCTATGTTCGCCAGGACGGTCAGGCTTATGAGCAGGTTTTCGATGAGTCGATCAAGCAGTGGCGGATCAAGCACCCAACCAACTCCGAGTTGTACCAGCCGGTTCTGCAAAGCAACGCCCGGGGCGCTTGGCGTCATACCCTTGAGCGACCTGCCGGGTGGGATCGCCTGACGCTGTTGCGGCGCATGGGCCATGAAACCGAAGCGTTTTCCGATGCTGAGTTGCTCAAGGTCGCGGATGTCAGCGGGGTGAGCGACAGTGCTCTGCGTAAGATGCACACGGACCTCGCGGCTCCGCCGCCGGAACTGCTGGACGCCATGCGTCTGTTCAAGGCCGACGCAGGCAGTTCGCAGGTGATCGCGCAGTTGCGGGGCAGCCAACCGATCGACGACCATTATTTATTTGCACTGCCTCTGGTCACCGAGATGCCACGTTGGCCGAGGACTCAGGTACTGGAGGTATTCGAAGGGCCTGAACTCGTTGGCAACTCGGTGAAATACGGTTCTGGTCGCTTGGCGCGTGGAGCGGTTGCGCAGGCGCCGATCCAGATCACCCGCGCCGATGTACTGGGCGGGAAACTGCCCTCGGTGATTCTGGCCGCGCTGGATGAGGCTCAGGTGACCCGTCTGCTGGGCGGCGAAGGTGCTCGCGTACGTGATCTGCGGCCACAGGAGTTCAGCAAGCAAATCGCCGAGTATGCCCAGGCACGCAAACCGGATATTTTTGACAGTATTTACGCGGGAACCGAGCCGCCGGGCAGCCAGGTCAAACTGCTGCAACGTATCTGTCCCGGGCTCAGCGAAGCTGCCGGCGAGGACACCCTGGCTCACGCTTCCGCGCTTGACCTCAAACGTCTGGAAGCGACGCGCCGGGCGCCTTTGGCCATGCTCGAAGAGGCGCGCTGGTACGCGCTTCAAGGGCGACAGACGCGGGCGTATGCCGGTTTACGCAGCGAAACCATGGCCTCGGCGGACAGCCGTCGGCTGGCATTGCACACCCTCGAGAAACTGCCCGGTTGGCCGGACACCTTGCGCCTGGAAGTACGCGAAGACACTGACAGTGGCGTGTTACTGGACAGCATCGGCAGTGATACGGCCCGAAGCAAGAAGTATCTGGTGAAAAAAGGCCCGCGCTTCCAGGCGCTCAATGAGCGTGGGGAAGAACTCAACAGCCTGCCCACCCAGGGCGATAACTTTTATGCCTCGCTCATGCATGCCATGCCCGATGAGGTGCGTCAGGGCCTGGGTGTGCCGGATGTGAGTCAAAACGCGCTGCTGCGCGACAAGATCATCGAGTCCGCAGACCTTTATCGTAACCAGACAGTACGGCTGCTCGAGCCGCAGCGCAAAGGGTTCAAACCACCCGTACGGGTCAAGGACAAGTTGCTGGGCTATTACGCCAGCGGACGAGGTGCGGGCCTGGGCCCGAGCCTTGAGTCACGCGTGCAAGCGCTGTATGGCTTGAGCGATGAGCCGGCCGCGGACTATATCCGCCGCCTGCGAGCGCAGGGCAAGGACAACAGGACAATCTTCAACTATCTGCAAACCCGTGAGCGTGAATACACCACGCTGGTGTCGACACTCGACGGGTGGGTCGGTACCCAGGGCGGCACGGCTGCCGGCACTGCCCTCTTCAATGAAAAAGCCCGCTTGGCACATCAGTTGAAGGAGGCCTGGCGGATGGAGCCGTTGGCAGGAAAGGTGGCTGGCGCCGATCGCTTGCAGCTCTATATCGAAGAGCATCTGCCGCCCTTGACGACCGATTTTTCCCATATTCGTGATTTGACGGTACTCGGAAGGACGATGAACGATGCTGCGATTGACGCTTTCCTGGTGCGTTTTCCTGAAGTGCAGACGCTGTCGATTGGCGATACGTCCCAATTTTGGGGGGCGTTCTCCCAGACGCCCCGATTGTCGCTGACGACACTGCCCCCGGCGGTCTCCAGGATGACCGGTCTCAAAAGCTTGACGTTCGGCTCGGGAGCGGAGCACCTGGCGCCG
Organism: Pseudomonas sp. 24 E 13; assembly: GCF_900004715.1. Lineage (NCBI taxonomy): Bacteria > Pseudomonadati > Pseudomonadota > Gammaproteobacteria > Pseudomonadales > Pseudomonadaceae > Pseudomonas > Pseudomonas sp. 24 E 13. The sequence goes on along the minus strand of NZ_CVTO01000159.1, from coordinate 103,098 downwards.
GAGTTTCTCTCGAGGCTCAATACCCTGACTTCGCTGGAGGCGTTGCATATCGATTATCGCGGCTTCTCCATGGATGCACTCAAACCCCTTGACGTGTCCGCGTTGACGCAGTTGCGCCGGCTGAAAATTGACGCACCTATAGGCCTTTCCCACTGGCCGACCAATGTCGAGAACCTGCCTCATCTGGAGCGTCTCGATTTGAGCCGTACCGCAATTAGCGCGCTGCCTGACACGCTGTATAGCGGGCATGAGCGACTGTGGGCGGGGCTGTCGATGGACTGGTCGAAGTTCACCCGCGAAACCTTCCGACCGGCCTTTGAGTATGCCAGCGCTTATCGCGAGCTCGGGCACCTGGTCGATTTGCACCAGATGGTCAGTGGCTATGCCAAGGGAGAGTTGGCCTCCCTGAGTGGCAATAGGGTTTTGGCTGACGCACTGAATGAAAAAATAATGGCCGCCGCGCAGACCCCAGAGGCACGGGTGGCCCTGATTGACGGCATAAGCGATCAGTACGCCAGCCTTTTTGAGTCGTTCTACTACCCGCCTGTCAACACTGTGCGGCAGTTGAGGTTACGGTCCAGGCCATGGCAGGTGGGACCCAGTGCTCATGTGGTGACCGAGCTTGAAGCCAATTGGTGGGAGGCGGTGGGTGAGCGATATGGCATAGCGGGCAAGGCGTCAGTACTCGAATTACCAGGACCGGTGTATCCAGTGATGAGCTCTGGGGGGCAAGTGAGCAGCGTTGAGCTGCCCCAGTTACCGGCAGCCAGTTTTACTCATGTACGCACGTTACGCATGGGCTGGGTGGGGGAAACGCCCGAGCAGACGCGCGCGTTCATCGGTACATTCAGCGGTGTGCAATCCCTCGAACTCAACGGGGTTGGCTTGACTGAAATACCCATTGGTGCTGGCGATCTTCCCGGCTTGACCCGGCTCGACCTGGCTAATAACAGCCTCGCGATGCCTGCACTGCAGGCACAACTCAGTGATCTGGGCAGCCTGGAACTGCTGGATTTGAGCCGTAGCAACACGCCGCTCGAAGGGATCGATGTGAGCGCGTTGAGGCAGCTCAAGGCGCTGAATATGCGCGGTTCAAGCTTGCAGACCTGGCCGATTGGCGCAGAGAGTCTGCCGCAATTGGCTTGGCTGGACCTGCGGGACAATGGGCTGGTGACCTTGCCGCCTCAGGTGTTGGCCAACGAAACGATTCTGATGAAAACCAACCTGTCGGGTAACCCCTTCAGTACCTCGGGTGAGGCTGCGCTGGCGGCTGCGCGCCAGCGGGTCGAGAGCGCCCAGGGTTTACCGGCGGGCGCACTGGCAGGTTTTGAAGCGCAAAATATACCGCAGGTATTTCCCCCGCGGGAAACGGCCATGACGATGGCCCGTTATCTGTTGCCATTGCCCGAGCCGATTGCAGTGGCCGAAGGGGCTGAAGGGTTTGTCCCACGACTGCAGCAGATCAGCCCATCGGTAAGTGAACAAAGCGCGCAGCAATGGATCGAGAAACTGCGCGAGGGAGGCATGAGTGACTCACAGATCGATAGCCTGTTGACTGCCTGGCACGAGGAATACACGTCTGTGACGCGCCAGTTGAACGGCTGGCTGTATAAATGCGAATTGCCCGATACCGATCTCGCAGACTTCAGCCAGGTGGCTGACCAGCGTCGACGGATCGCGCTCAATATTGTTGAGTGCTGGCAAACCGGTGTTTCAGCCGAGGACGGTTATGCGCTGAGCCTGCACGGCCTGCAAGCCCGTGACCTGCCCGAACTCACGGTGCAGTTCAATAATGTGCATACGCTGAATTTAACCGGTGTGCAGTGCACCGTGTCGGGCGCCGAAGGTTTTCTGCATAGTTTTCCCGCGTTGCGCAAACTGATGCTCAGTGGTAATAGCCTTGGCGCCGTTCCTGAAGCGGTGGCGCGCATGACTCAGCTCGAGGAGCTGGAACTGGCTTCCAATGCCATCAGCGATCCTCAGCCTTTGTATCGCCAATTGGGGGGCGATCACTTGCGCCGGTTGGACCTGTCCAGAAATGACCTGCGTGAGTTCAGCACCCAGGCCTTCACTCGGCTTGAGCACCTGGACCTTAGCTACAATAGCCTTGCAAACTGGCCAGGCGGCGCATTGAACACGCCGAGTCTGCGCACGCTGAACCTGTGCGGCAACGACCTGGAAACATTTCCCGAGGAATTGCTCGATGGCAGCCACGACGTACTGGTACAGGGCACCGACCTGTCCGAAAACGAGTCCCTTTCACGTGAAAGTTTCGAACTGCTAAGGGGGTATGGCACAGGGGCTGTGATGGGGTGGAGCAGGAGCGAGATCGACGGATCGATTGCAGGGTTCGATGAGGACGGCCTGGGTTCTCGCAGTGAGGATGACGAAGGCGATGCTTACGAACCGCTGGAAGTCATTCTTGATCCAGTCGGGGATACGGGGGAGACGGTATTGGCGTCGTGGCTGGAGCACTCGCCGCAGGACCTGGCCGTCTCCAGGCGGCAGTTGTGGCAGCAATTGGTCGATGAACCGGGGCATGAGCGGTTTTTCCATCTGCTCGAACGACTGCGCGATACCGATGAGTACCGGTATGTGGCGGCTGACCTGACCCGGCGGGTATGGACTGTGATTGACGCGGCTGCCGGCGATGCGCAGATGCGAGAGCTGTTGTTCGTGGCCTCTGAAACCCACGGCACCTGTATCGACGGACGCATTCTCACGTTCAGCTCAATGGAAGTGCTGGTGTTCGAATCGGATGTGCTGAGCGGGGTTGCGACGCTCGATTTGCAGACAAGGGGCCAACGTCTGCTGCAACTGTCCCGGCAATTGTTCCGGCTGGACCAGGTCGATGGATTGGCCGAGACCAATGCCGTAGGGCGGGACCGAGCCGAAGTGAGGCTGCAATACCGGATCGGCATGACGCGTGGCTGGCCCGACGGGCTTGAGCTGCCGGGTCAACCCAAGCATATGGCATTTGGTCGACCGATCAGCGGGCAGTTGGTGATCGATACCCGTGCCCGGGTGCTTGCGGCCGAAGCGTCGGATGCGTTCTATGAAAGCCTGGTTGCCCGCGACTATTGGGCCAAATACCTGGAGGAACGCTACCCCGATGAGTTTCAGACCCTGAGCAACGAAGCTGCCGCACGCCATGAGGGTGTGGAGGACGAATATGTTGGCAGGCTGCCGGGTACCGACCTCCAGGCGCGCTACGACGCGGCAATCACCCAGCTGGAGGTTGAGCGAAGTAGCGCACGGGTGCAGCGGCTGCTGGATTTGTCGCGCAGGGAGGTCGAGGCGTTGCAGGCGGCAGGCCCGGCGTTACCACAGTCAGGCCCGGCGTCGCCACAGCCGGGTCCGTCGTCACGGCAGTGACGAGCCGGGCAGGCCGTCAGTTGTCATAGCCCAGGTTCGGCGCCAGCCAGCGCTCCGTCACGCTGAGGTCCTGGCCTTTGCGTGCGGTGTAGCTGGCAACCTGATCCTTGTCGACCTTGCCCACCGCAAAGTACTGCGCCTGCGGGTGGGCAAAGTACCAGCCGCTGACCGCCGCCGCCGGGAACATCGCGTAGTGCTCGGTGAGGAATACGCCGCTGCGGCCGGCCTGCATTTCACGGGCCTCAGGGTCGAGCAGTTGGAACAACTGGGCTTTTTCAGTGTGATCCGGGCACGCCGGGTAGCCGGGGGCAGGGCGGATGCCGCTGTACTGCTCCTTGATCAGCGCGTCGTTGTCCAGTTGCTCGTCCCTGGCGTAGCCCCAATAATGCTTGCGCACTTGCTGGTGCAGCCATTCGGCGCAGGCTTCGGCGAGGCGGTCGGCGAGGGCCTTGACCATGATCGAGTTGTAGTCGTCGCCCGCGTCCTGGTAGGCCTTGGCCACTTCCTCGGCGCCGATGCCGGCGGTGGTGATAAAGCCACCGATGTAGTCGGTCACGCCACTGTCTTTAGGCGCGACGAAGTCGGCCAGGGAGAAGTTCGGCTTGCCGTCGGTCTTGATGATCTGCTGGCGCAAATGATGCAGTTTGGCAATCGGCTGGCCGTCGTCACCGTAGACTTCCAGATCATCGTCCTGCACCTGGTTGGTTGGCCAGAAGCCGAACACCGCACGGGCGCTGATGAGTTTTTCGTCGATCAGCTTCCTGAGCATTTCCCGGGCGTCGGCGTACAGCGCGGTGGCGGCTTCACCCACCACTTCGTCGTCAAGGATGCGCGGGAATTTGCCGGCCAGGTCCCAGGAGATAAAGAACGGTGTCCAGTCGATGTACTCGGCCAGGACATTGAGGTCGATATTGTCCAGCACTTTGGCGCCGGTAAAGGTCGGCACCACCGGGGTGTAGCTGCTCCAGTCGAACTGCGGCTTCTTGGCGATGGCCGCCGGGTAGCTCAGGCGCTCGGTGCGGGCGCTGCGGTTGGAGGTGCGCTCGCGCACGTCGATGTATTCCAGGCGGGTCTTCTCGACGAAACCGGCCTTCAGTTCCTTGGACAGCAACTGGGTGGCCACGCCCACGGCACGGGAGGCATCGGTGACGTAGATCACCGCGTCATTGCTGTACTTGGGCTCGATCTTCACCGCCGTATGCGCCTTGGAGGTGGTGGCGCCACCGATCATCAGCGGCAGGTGGAAGTCCTGGCGCTGCATCTCACGGGCCACGTGCACCATCTCATCCAGGGACGGCGTGATCAGGCCGGACAGGCCGATAATGTCGCACTTCTGCTCTTTGGCAACCTGCAGGATCTTCTCCGCCGGCACCATCACGCCGAGGTCGACGATGTCATAGCCGTTGCACCCGAGTACCACGCCGACGATGTTCTTGCCGATGTCATGCACGTCGCCCTTGACCGTGGCCATCAGGATCTTGCCCTTGGCTTCCGGCTTGTCGCCTTTCTCCAGCTCGATGAACGGGATCAGGTGCGCCACGGCCTGTTTCATCACCCGGGCCGATTTCACCACTTGTGGCAGGAACATCTTGCCGGCGCCGAACAGGTCGCCAACGATGTTCATGCCCGACATCAGCGGGCCTTCGATCACTTCGATCGGGCGCGCGAACGACAGGCGCGACTCTTCGGTGTCTTCGACGATATGGGTGGTGATGCCCTTGACCAGCGCATGTTCCAGGCGCTTGTTGACGTCCCAGCCGCGCCACTCTTCGGTCTCGGCTTCCTTGACACTGCCGTCGCCCTTGTACTTGTCGGCAATCGCCAACAGGGCGTCGGTGCCGTCCGGGGTGCGGTTGAGCACCACGTCTTCCACCGCGTCGCGCAACTCGGCCGGGATCTGGTCGTAGATCTCCAACTGGCCGGCGTTGACGATGCCCATGGTCAGGCCGTTGCGGATCGCATACAGCAGGAACACCGAGTGGATCGCCTCGCGCACCGGGTTGTTGCCCCGGAACGAGAACGACACGTTGGACACGCCACCGGAGGTCAGCGCATACGGCAGCTCGTCACGGATATAGGCACAGGCGTTGATGAAATCGACGGCATAGTTGTTGTGCTCCTCGATGCCGGTGGCGACGGCGAAGATATTCGGGTCGAAGATGATGTCTTCCGGCGGGAAGCCGACTTCATTGACCAGGATGTCGTAGGAGCGCTTGCAGATTTCTTTCTTGCGCGCCTCGGTGTCGGCCTGGCCGGCTTCGTCGAACGCCATCACCACCACGGCGGCGCCATAGCGCTTGCACAGTTTGGCGTGGTGAATGAACTGCTCGACGCCTTCCTTCATGCTGATGGAGTTGACGATGCCCTTGCCCTGGATGCACTTGAGGCCGGCTTCGATCACTTCCCATTTGGAGGAGTCGATCATGATCGGCACGCGGGAGATGTCCGGTTCGCCGGCGATCAGATTGAGGAAGGTCACCATGGCTTTCTTCGAATCAAGCATGCCCTCGTCCATGTTGATGTCGATCACCTGGGCGCCGGCTTCCACCTGCTGCAGGGCGACTTCGAGGGCTTCGGTGTAGTTGTCTTCACGGATCAGGCGGGCGAACTTGGCTGAGCCGGTGATGTTGGTGCGCTCGCCGACGTTGACGAACAGCGAACTGCGATCAATGGTGAAAGGCTCCAGGCCGGACAGGCGGCAGGCCTTGGGAATGTCCGGGATCGGCCGTGGTGCGTAACCGGCCACGGCCTTGGCGATGGCTTCGATATGGCCCGGCGTGGTGCCGCAGCAGCCGCCGACGATGTTGAGGAAGCCGCTCTGGGCGAATTCTTCGATGACCTTGGCGGTTTCCGAGGGCAGTTCGTCGTACTCGCCGAATTCATTGGGCAGGCCGGCGTTCGGGTGGGCGGACACGTGGGTGTTGGCTTTGTTCGACAGCTCTTCCAGGTAGGGGCGCAGTTCGCTGGCACCGAGGGCGCAGTTCAAGCCGACCGAGATCGGCTTGGCGTGGGCCACGGAGTTCCAGAACGCTTCGGTGGTCTGGCCCGACAGGGTACGGCCGGAGGCATCGGTGATGGTGCCGGAAATCATGATCGGCAGTTCGACGCCCAGTTCCTCGAACACGCCTTGCACGGCGAAGATCGCGGCCTTGGCGTTAAGCGTATCGAAGATGGTTTCGATCAGGATCAGGTCCGCGCCGCCTTCGATCAGGCCCTTGGTGGCTTCGGTGTAGTTTTCCACCAGTTCATCGAAGGTCACGTTGCGATAGCCAGGGTTGTTCACGTCGGGTGACAGTGAGCAGGTGCGGCTGGTGGGGCCGAGTACGCCAGCGACGAAGCGCGGCTTGGCCGGGTTCTCGGCGGTCTTGGCGTCGGCGATCTTGCGGGCCAGGCGTGCGCCTTCAACGTTCAGTTCGTAGGCCAGTTCTTCCATGCCGTAGTCGGCCATGGAAATGCGGGTGGCGTTGAAGGTGTTGGTTTCGAGGATGTCCGCACCGGCATCCAGGTAGGCCTTTTCGATCCCGCCGATCACATCCGGGCGGGTGAGCACCAGCAGGTCGTTATTACCCTTGACGTCGCTCGGCCAGTCGGCGAAGCGTTTGCCACGGTAGTCCTGTTCCTCGAGCTTATAGCTCTGGATCATCGTGCCCATGCCACCGTCCAGGATCAGGATACGTTCCTTGAGGGCGTGGTGAAGGGCTTGCAGACGAACGCTACGATCGGACATGGGACTACTCTGGTCAGGCATTTCGGGGGGCGTGAATGATAACAAACCTGTGCCGGATTTAAGCAAGATGGGTTCTGCATGAATATCGCTCATGTTGCAGGCAGTCATGGCTAGGTAGAATCATCGCAACTTTCACTGCACGCCTTGAATCGGGACCGGATACATGTCACTTCGTTTAATTGTCAGCGCCGTTCTGGCCTTGATGGCCAGTACCGTGCAAGCAGAGGCTGTGCCGGTAAATCACCCCGCTTCGACGATTTCCTATACCCGCGACATCCAACCGATCTTCACCGAGAAGTGCGTGGCGTGCCATGCCTGCTACGACTCCGCCTGCCAGCTCAACCTGGGCAGTGCCGAGGGTGCGACGCGGGGCGCGAGCAAGATGCCGGTGTATGACGGTGAGCGCAGCACGGCCACGCCGACCACGCGCTTGTTTTATGACGCGTTCGGCAAACAGGCCTGGCAGCAGAAGGGCTTCTATTCAGTGCTGGATGCCCAGGGCAGCCAGGCCGCCTTGATGGCGCGCCTGCTGGAACTGGGCCATAACGCGCCGCTGCAGCCCAATGCCAAGCTTCCCGACGAGATTGTGCTGGGCTTGAACCGCGCCAATATGTGCGCGACACCGGGTGAGTTCAGTGCCTACGCCGGTAGTCACCCCAGGGAAGGCATGCCGCTGGCGGTCACCGGCCTGACCGACCAGCAATACCAGACGCTGCAACGCTGGCTGGCCTCCGGTGCGCCGATCGACGAGCAAGGCCTGGCCCCCAGTGCCAGGGAAGCCCTGCAGGTACAGCAGTGGGAAAACCTGTTCAACCAGCCGGGCGCTCGTGAAAGCCTGGTGGCACGCTGGTTGTTCGAGCATTTGTTCCTCGCCCACCTCTATTTCGAAAACGGTGAACCGGGGCATTATTTCCAGTGGGTTCGCTCACGCACGCCGAGCGGCCAGCCTATCGATCTGATCGCCACGCGGCGCCCCAACGACGACCCCGGCACCCAGGTGTACTACCGACTGTGGCCGGTGCAGGGCGTGATCGTGCATAAAACTCATATTACTTACCCGTTCAGCGCCGCGAAAATGGCGCGTATCAAGGCGCTGTTCTACGCCGGTGACTGGCAAGTGACAGCCCTTCCGGGCTATGGCCCCGGCAGCCGTGCCAACCCGTTCGCCACCTTCGAAGCCATCCCGGCCAAGGCCCGCTACCAGTTCATGCTGGATAATGCCGAGTACTTCGTGCGCACGTTCATCCGCGGGCCGGTGTGTCGTGGGCAGATCGCGACCGACGTAATTCGCGACAACTTCTGGACCCTGTTCCAGGACCCGGACCACGACCTGTACATCACCGACGCCCGCTATCGCGGCCAGGCCACGCCGCTTTTGGCCATGCCCGGGCAGAACGATGACGTGGGCAGCGTGCTGAACCTGTGGTTGGCTTATCGCGACAAGCGCAATCAATACGAAGCCCTGCGCCGTGACAACTATGCGGACCTGCCGGCGCCAGGCTGGTCGACCCTATGGGCGGGCAATGACAACGCCTTGCTGAGCATCTTTCGCCATTTCGACAGCGCCTCGGTGAACAAGGGCCTGATCGGCGCAGTGCCGCAGACAATGTGGCTGTTCGACTATCCGCTGCTGGAGCGCACCTATTACCAGTTGGCGGTGAATTTCGACGTGTTCGGCAATGTGTCGCACCAGGCCCAGACACGCTTGTACTTTGACCTGATCCGCAACGGCGCCGAGCAGAACTTCCTGCGCCTGATGCCGGCCGATACCCGCGAGGATTTCCTCGATGACTGGTACCAGAACAGCGGCAAGCTCAAGCTGTGGCTGGACTACGAAGCCATCGATGACGACAAGCCAAGCGGCTTGCACCTCAACGAAACCGATCCGAAACGCGACTTCGCCAACCAATTGTTGGCCCGCTACGGCAACCTCAATGCCAGCCCGGACCCGATCAACCGCTGCGCCGGCGCCTTTTGCTCGCGTGACGGTATCGCATCGGCCCTGCAGGACGCGGAGCAGGCGCTGAGCCGCCTGACATCGCGCCCGGCGGCGGGTCTCAAGGTTATCGAGCAACTGCCTGAAGCCACCATGCTGCGCATTGAAACGCCCAGCGGCGAACGGGTGTTCTACAGCATGCTGCGCAACCGGGCTCACAGTAACGTAGCGTTTCTGTTGGGCGAGGCCTACCGCTATCAACCGGGGCTGGACACTGTGACTATCTACCCGGGCGTATTGAGCAGTTACCCGAACTTCATGTTCAACATTCCCACCCAGCAAGTGCCGGAGTTTGTGGCGCAGATGGAGCAGGCCAAGAGCGCCAAACGCTTCGAGAAAATTGTCGATCGCTGGGGCGTGCGCCGCAGCCATCCGCAGTTCTGGAACTACTTCCACGACCTGTCACGGTACATCCACGAAACCACGCCCGAGGAAGAGGGCGTATTGGACATGAACCGGTATGAGAACCTGTAGCTACGTTTATTGATACGGTCGGCTAATCGGTTGTGGCTGGCGCGGCGCTGGATCACTGGCCGATGTATTTCCAGTAGTGTTTGCCGTAGTCCATCAGCAACTCTGTCCCGGCAGGAATTTTCTTCGAGGCGACGAGAAAAATCATATAGTTGCCGACCCTCACGGACCTTACGTTTTCGATCCCCTGGCTTACAGCATTAGGCACGCGGGTCGCGTTGATCAGGCTCAGCACATTGCTGTTGCCGTGGCCGCTGAGGGTCGCACCCTGGGTGGCCGTCTCGAATAAAAAAGTGCTGACGGCTGTCGCTCCCTCTTTACCTTTCGCCACTATTTCTTCATTCAGCGAGTGCCGGTTGACATGCAGTTTGCCGGTATAGGGCCCAATGACCTCAAAGGGTTCAATGTCCACCCTGGCGACTACCGAGAGGCCTCGTTCCGGGCCGTAGGGTAACTTCGCCACCTGCAGGGTACGGTCGAGCCTGTCATGATGCCGGCCTTCTTCGGTGACCCATTGCTGGATACTCTTGGTCACCGCATTGCGCACTTTCATACGGCGCGGGGCAGGCAAGCTGTTGAACAGGTTGTGGTCGGCAACGATTTCGATGTTTTCAACCGGCCCTTCCAGACGACTCGTCAAGCTGAGTTCGACGTTGTTGGGGTCCTGGAGAATCGCAGCATTGTTGTTGATCTGATGACCGTAGGACGGGGCAACTGATGTCGAGGGGAGTTGGCCGGCTATTTCCGGGTCTTCGGTACGCGGGCGCTTCGGACTGCCTGGCCCGTCGATAAGTAGCGAACCTTTGCGCGCGATCAACGGCCCTGACGGCGTGTTGGGCCAGAGCTGCAGTAGGTTTTTACCAGCCCTGGTCAGGCTGCCGTTCTCTTTGACATAGATACTCCATTGCACTGGGTTGAGGTCATGCTGTTCGACAAACGTCGTCATCAAAGGCTTCAGGTCCCTGGAGTTTCGAAGGTTGTTCCAGTCGTTCAAGTGTTTGTAGGTCAGCAGGTTGAACGACTCGTTTTTGGCGTTTTTGGCGAAGACTTTTCCATGAGCGCTATAGACACCCTGCAGGTTTATGTACTCGCCAAAGAGTCTGGGGTCCAGGTTGCGTTGGGCACAGAACCCTGAAAGGGTCAGTGCATTACGTTCTGTTTGCGACAGCGCGCGCCAGCTTTCTGTGTCGGTGTAGGTCACCTCCGTGCGAGCATGGGTTGCACGGTCGAGGACCTTGCGCCCAAGGGGTGTCAAGTGGTCTGAAGCGTGAACGAATTGTCGAAATACAGAGGGGTCCAGCTTGTGTTTTCTTTCGAATGCACGCATCGCGCGATTCAGCGTATTTTCACTTTCTTCGGACCATTTGGTCAGCACTGATGGTGGGATGATGCTGTCCTTGTCTGGCGCCCCGCCTTGCAATCTGACCGAGTACCAGTGCCCAGATTTCACCGACGTCAGATTGACAGGCAGGGTCAGGTTGTTGCGCCGGTTTACCAGGGCCACCGAAAAACTGTTCTGCGTGCCTTCTGCAATCTCCTCCAGGTAACCGTAGCCCTGCTCTCTGATCTGGTATACCGCAATGCGGCCTTTGTGATCGACGTTGCAGATGAACTTCTGGTTGTATTCTGGTCGGAAAAACACACCGCGGATGTCTGGCTTGAGGCCACTGATCAAGTGTGGCTTGACCGCGTATTGTTTGATCAGCGGGTTATTGTTGCTGATGACTGTCACAGGCTCGCGAAAGCGTGGGCCGAATACGCTATTGGAGTCAGCGTTGATCAGCCGGTAGTCGGGGGCGTCAAGGGTGCCGACGTTGCGCATGGGGATGTTCGCAAAACCATCCACTGTAAACAATTGATCACCGACCTGACGCGGCGTCCATACCGCCGGGTCGACTGAAACCATATGGCGGGCCGCAACCGCTCCGTCACGCAACTGCGCAATGCCCAGGCGAGCATGCCGCAGCGCAATGCTGCCCAGGCTGATGAGGCCGAAGCGTCCCAGTTTGAGTATCGCGGATACTGCCGCCAGAGGGTTGAGTTCCTGAAAAATGGAAATGACCAGCTTTTTGGTCAAACTGGACAGATGAGGTAAAGCGAGACGGATACCCGACTGGCCGGCGTGGACCACCCACCGCGTGCACCCTGCAATGTATTTGCCGACAGGCACACCAAAGGACACGATGTCGGTGAAAAGACCAAGGCTTCCAGACTCGATTCGCTGTGGATCGCCGGAGCTCAGCTCATCAATTGATCCCCAGAACGGCACAAACATTTTTCCCCAAAACGAAATGTCTTCCACAAAGTCGCGGCTGATATCCATCTCTCTGGTGGCTTTGCGGGTTTGCTCGAGCAATGTTTGTTCATCGCAGAAGAACAGTTCGCGCGCGATCATGCTCGCCAGCGCCTCGGCACGCGTCGAGTGCAGCGTGTTGGGGGCAAACGACTGCACCTGTGCCGGCTGGCCGGATGCGCTCGGCGGCTGTGTGGGTGGGGCGGTGATGACGCCGGGCAGAGGCTGGCCGAGTTGCTCGATGATCAAGGTAGCGGTCTGGTCGAGGGCAGGTCTTGCGGCGTGGCGATAAGCATTCCAGTCAAAGGGTACTTCGGTGCCTTTCCTGAAGCTGCCTCGGCCCGGTCGGGTGCTGGAACCCACCCGTTCAACTTTGATTTCTCCGCCTGTCAGCAGGTTTTTGATGTCATCACGCAGGCGAACGGCGCCGATGCCGGGGAACATTTCGATGTACTTGGGAGGGCCGGGAAGCAGCGGGCATTCCATGCGGATGATAAACCCGGCGCGCCCGCGTACGGCATCGGTGTTGCGTTTGTTTTCGTGTTCAAGCTGCGTGTCATGCAAGGGCTCTCTCAGGGTATAGATCGTTACTTCATCGCAGTCGATGTTGCCTTGCCACAAGGGTAAATACTGCGCAAGCAACCCCTTGATCAGGGTTTTGTAAGCTGCACGGGGGGTTTCCAGGTACTCACCAAATGCCCGATCAAACTCGACATCCGAGGCGAAACGAAAGCGGCTGGGCGGCTTGAGTACAAGGTTCTGCACGGCGGTCTTCATTTCGCTTTCGTGTTGCTCCAGCGCGTGCAGTGCCTTTTCGATGTCGCCGCGCGAATAGCCTGAGCGGCTCACGGGAAGTACGCCGTTTTCCACTGCCCAGGTCAGCGTCGGTGTGACTTTGGCGGCCGCCACCAGCGCCTGCTGCCTCGGGCTGTCAGCATGCACGCGTAAAAGCTCGGCCGGCAGGTTGAGCAATTGCTCGAACGTCAGGTGCCGAGACGATCCGGGAGCAATGGCCTCGGCCAGGATAAAACCGCTTTTGAAGTTGACCCACGCACTGGAGGTGCCATAGGGCAAATCGTCAGGAACGTCCTCAACCCACACTTCGCTGGCAACGTTTGCCTTGGCCACACACATGGCGAGACGCGCGGCGTGCGGGCTCAGCGCCAGTGTGCGTTGGTAGTCCTTGATTAATGATTGACGAATCCGCCGGTAGTCGACCGCAGGAGGTATGAACGCTTTGAGTTCATTATCGTTGTAGGAGTGGGGATCGGGCGTGATCGTCAACCAGAGCGCCCGCAATAGAAGCTTTACCTTGACCTCGCTCGGGCACTCTTCGCCGTCTTCGGCGCCATACCAGTCCAGCGCCGTGGCGATACGTTGGCCCAGCGCCAAATTCCTTGGCCGACTGAGAATCCACTCCAGCAGCACAGTGGGCCGGCTGTCGAGGTCGGTTTGCTGTGCAGGCGTGAGCAGTTTGGGCATTACCCGGGCGAACAGCGCCTGTTGCGCCTCACTCTCTATTTGCCGTATGACGCTCAGGATGCTCTTGTCATCTTCGGGGTCCAGCAAGTGCTCCAGGTCACTGACATGCCCATCATGCCCCAGGGCATACAGCGCCCGATGTTCTCGCAGGTTATTTTCAACGGCCTTCCAGTGCGCCTCGGTGGTGGGTGTGAAGGGGGTGATCGAGTAATACGCAAGGACCAGATCCACCCGTACGGTGCCATCGCTTTTGATCCCGTTCCCGACGGTTTGGTGGATCGCCAGCAACACATCAATCTGGTTGGCGAAATACAGCGGGGCGTGACGTAGCACCACCGGCTTGCCGCCGATGTCGAACACTTCGGGCAGCGAGGGAATGGGCGACCTGCTCGAACTCAGCAGTTGGGATAGAAAGTCGTAAGGGAAGTCACCGAGTGGAGAGTTGTTGGTTTTCGGTGTTTGATTCACAAACGCCAGGAAATCTTCATCGGCCTCAAGGAGGCCGAGAACGCGAAAGGCGTCTTTGCATTCGCGGCCTAATTCGGAGTCCACCGGGGGCCGATAATAGGCGGTGGACGCCGTTGCGCCGGGAACGTCGAACATCAGTTTTGTTACGAAATCGAGTAGATGATCAATGTCCGATGGCCGCCTCGGTGCGGTTCTGGACAGAAGTTGGGAGAGGGTACGGTTCATTAAAACCTCGTGAGGTGTTCAGGAACGCTGATGTAGGGGACAGGGAGAGCGTCGCGCGCCATGAATCCCTTCAAAGCGCTGGATGTGAGAGTTGACGCGCCCCCGGAATCAACGGTTTCCCAGGGAAAAAGGAGTGATGCGGTGAACAATCCCGCTGGGCCTGCCGGAGTGACCTGCTGTACGGGCAAGGGGGGGACGGTCTCAGGGCTTTATGTACTTCCAGTAATCTTTCCCATAGTCCATCAGCAACTCCGTCCCGGCAGGAATATCCCTCCACGCGAGCAGGAACACCATGTACTTTCCTACATGCAAGGAACCCACGTTCTCGATACCGACGTTGGGGATGCCCGGTACATTGACCGCGTTAACCAGGCTAAGGATATTGCTGTTGCCGTGACCGCTGATAAACGCGCCGTTGGTGTTTGTCCTGAATAGATAAGTACCGACGGCCTCTTTACTTTTTTCCATTATCTCGGCATCCATCGACGCCTTATTCAAGTGCAACTTGCCGGTGTAGGGGCCGAGGACGTCGAAGCGTTTGATATCGGTCCTGGCGACCACCGACAGACCCCGTTCCGGGCCCTCACCGAGCTTCTTGACCTCAAGCAATCGATCCAGCGTGCGATGGTGACTGCCTTCCCTGGCGATCCAGTCGCGAATGCTTTTGGTTGCAGCGCTCTTGACCTCCATATGTTGGTGGCCCATGAACTCATCAAAAAAATGATTGGCATCGGTGATCTTGATTTTCTCAGGTGCGCCTTCGAGCTCCCGGGTCAGGCTGTGCCGGACATCGTTCGGGTCCTGAAGGATCGGCGCGTTATTGTTGATTCTGTGATCGTAGGAAGCGGTGATAGACGTGGATCGGCGCCGTAAGGGGGGCGTATCGTTTTCCAGGCGCGGCCGCTTCGAACCGCCCGGCCGGGGCTCGGGCGGGGCTGGGCGTTTCCTGGCGATCTGCTCGTCGACGATGTCTCCTGAGCCGAAAACCCGCATTTCTCTTCCCGCACGGGTCAGGCTGCCGTTGTCGTTGACATAGGTGCGCCAGATCAACGGGTTGAGATCGTTTGCTTCAACAAAGGTGGCCATGGAAGAGCTTGAATTATTGGAGTTGTAGAGGGTGTGCCACGCTTGCAGATGGGTGTGGTTCACCGGGGTGAACTGCCCGCCGCTGGCATGCCGGGCGAGTACCTTTCCGGCTGCCCGATAGCTGCCATCCAGGTTTACATACTCTGCAAAGGCCCTCGGGTCCAGGTTGTGGTCGGCGGCGAATCCCTCCAGGGTGAGCGTGTTGCGGTTTTTCTGGGAGGTCGTGCGCCAACTCTCCAGATGATCAAAGGTGACATCCGTGCGCGCGGTGCCTGCTCGGTCCGGCATCGTGCGCCCACGACTCGTCAGGTTGTCGCCGGTATGTACAAACTGCCTGAATGCGTCGGGGTGCAGGTTGTAGGTCCTCACAAAGTCATCCATGGTTTTTTTCAGGGCATTTTCACTGGTTTGCGTCCATTTCGTCAGGATCAGGGGCGTGACGAAGTCGGGCTTTTCCGGAGCGCCACCCCTGACTTTGATCTGGCTCGAATACAAGTGTCCCGGCTCCACGGACGATAGCGTGATCGACAGGTCCCGGTTTTTCCTGGGGTTGACCAGCACCACGGAAAAACTGTTGTCGGCGCCAGCGGCGGTCTCCTGGATAAAACCGTAGGAGTTGTCCCGCACCTGATACACCGAGATCGTGCAACTGTCATCGATATTGCAGATGAACCGTTGGTTGTACTCCGCACGGAAAAAGATCCCGCGGGAATCGGGCTTGAGCCCGGCAATCCAGTGAGGGTCCACGGCGTACTTGCGGATCAGCGGGCTTGTGTTGCTGATAACCGTGACCGGCTCGCGAAAGCGTGGCCCGAAAACGCGGTTGGAGCCGGCGTCAATCAGCCGATAGTCCGGTGCCTCCAGGCTGCCGACATTGCGCATGGGGATGTTGGGGAAACCGTCCACCGTAAACAAGCGGTCGCCGGCCTGGCCCGGTGACCAGATGCGCGGGTCGACGGAGATCATGTGGCGGGCTGCGACACTCCCGTCGCGCAACTGCGCGAGCCCCTTGCTGGCCTGGCGCAGGGCTGCCGTGCCGAGTTTGATCAGGGCGAATCGCCCCAGCTTCAATACCGCGGCCACGGCAGCCAGGGGGTTGAGTTCCTGCAACGTGGCGGTGATCAGCTTTCTGGTCAGCGCGGTGAAGTGCGGCAACGCAAGGCGGATACCGGCCTTGCCTGCCTGGACCACTACGCGCGTGCAGCCGGCAATGTACTTGCCGATGGGCACACCGAACGACACGATATCGGTAAAAAGGCCGAGCCCACCTGACTCGATACGTTGAGGATCGCCTGAGGCCAGGTCGTCGATGGAGCCCCAGAACGGCACGAACATTTTTCCCCAGTAAGAAATGTCTTCAAGAAAGTCACGGCCGATATCCATGGTCCGTGAGGCTTTACGTGTTTTCTCCAGCAGGGTCTTTTCATCGCAAAAGAACAACTCACGCGCGATCATCTCAGCCAGTGCCTCAATCCTGGGGGATTGGCGGAAATTGGCGGCCCGTGACAGGGGTTGTGCAGGGGGTAGCGGCGGTGGGGCTTGTGACACTTGCTCATCCTGGGATGCGATGAGCGCCGGCATCACCTGCCCGACTTGCTCGACGATCAGGGTGGCTGTCTGGTCGGGCTTAGGCTTCACGGCGTCTTTATAAGCTTTCCAGTCGAATGGCAGTTCGGTACCTTTTCTGAAGCTGCCTCGACTTGAGCGGGTGGCCCCGCCAACACGTTCGACTTTTACCTCGCCGCCCACCAACAGCGTTTTGAGGTCTTCGCGCACGCGAACAATGCCGGCGTTCGGAAATACCTCGATGTAGCGCAGGGTGTACGGATGGTCAGCCCTCGCCAGACGCAGGATAAACCCCGAGCGCCCGCGAACGGCGTCAGTGTTGTGCTTGTTTTCATGCTCGACCTGGACGTCATGCAGCGGTTGGCGTAACGAATACACCGTGATCTCGTCACGGTCGCTATTGCCCGGCCATAACGGCGCAAACTGCGCCAGCAAGCCTGTTATCAGGGTTTTGTAGGCCGCTCTTGGGGTTCGCAGGTAGTCATTGAAAGCCTGGTCATACTCAGTGTCCGAGTTGAAACGAAAACGACTGGGTGGTTGCAGTACGAGGTTTTGCGTCGCCGTCACCGTCTCGCTTTCATGCTGCTCCAGGGCAGCCAATGCATGTTCGATATCTTTGCTGGAGTGGCCGTTCCGGCTTACGGGCAGCAGGCCAGTGTTTACTGCCCAACTGAGCGTCGGTTGGATTTTTGCCGCAACCACCAGCGTTTGTTGTGCTGGTTCGTCGGCATACACACGAAGGAACTCACCTGGCAGATTGAGCAGTTGCTCGAACGTCATATGCCTTGATGAGCCCGGGGCGACCGACTCGGCCAGGATAAATCCGCTTTTGAAGTTGACCCATGCGCTGGAGGTGCCGTAAGGCAATTCATCTGGAATGCCCTCGACCCATACTTCACTGGGAATATTGGCCTTGAGCACGCAGACGGCCAGGCGCGCCGTCGAGGCATTGAGGCGTAATGAGCGCTCATACTCCTTGTTCAGCGACTGACGAATGAACCCATAGTTGATCGCCGGGGGGATGAACGCTTTGAGTTCGTTGTCGTTGAGTGAATGGGCGTCTGGCGTGATCGTCAGCCAGAGTGCGCGCCAGAGCAGTTTGACCATGACGGCTTGCAGGCACGCTTGGCCATCGCTGGCGCCATACCAGTCCAGGGCCACGGCGATGGATTGGCCCAATGCCAGGTTTTCGGGGGTATTGAGGATCTGTTCCAGGAGTACGGTGGGGGTGGTGTCGAGTGCTGCTTGTTGCGCAGGGGTCAACCGCTGGGGGACGACTTGTGCGAACAACGACTGGGCCTTGTCGCGCTCGAGGTCGCGCACGACTTGTTTGATGATTCTGTCATCCTCAGGCCCTAGCAAGTGTTCCAGGTCGCTGACATGGCCATCGTGACCTAGTTGGCAAAGCGCCCGATATTCCTGCAGGTAATATTGCACAGCTTTCCACTGGGCCAGGGTTGCTGGGGCGGCGGGTATGATTGCGTAATAGGCCAATACCAGATCAAGGCGCACTGAGCCGTCGCTTTTGACGCCGTTGCCGACTTTGCGGTAGACGTCCAGCAGGATGTCTATCTGGTTGGCCCAGTAGAGCGGCGCTTTGCGCAACACAACCGGATGACCGCCAATGTCGAACACCTCCGCCGGGTCAGGGATAGGTGATTTCGACGTACTGAGCAGGTCGGACAGAAAGTCGTAAGGGAAATCGCCGAGCGGAGAGTGGTTGGGCGAGGGTTTTGCACTGAGGAACGCCTTGAAGTCGTCATCTTCTTCCAGGATTTTAAGCACGCGAACAGCGGCTTTGCATTCACGGCCCAGTGCCGAGTCTGCTGGAGGGCAGTAGTAAGACTTCAGCGCGTTCTCAAGGGTCGGGCCCTGGATCAGGCTCGCCAGATGGTCCAGCAGGTGATCGAGGTCCGACAGGCGCGCAGGTGGGCTCTTGGACATGAGTCGGGAAAGTGTGGGCTTCATTAAAACCTCGCGAGTGAGCAATTAAGATCGCGATGTCATGCTAGAGAGATGTGCATTCTCGCAAGTGCTACATAGATAGGTATTGCTGAAGGACTCAGCAGGACGCGGCCCCCGGGATGCTTTTCCGACAAAAACACTCGGACTTTGTACCTGCGTAATAATTTGGCGTAAACTGCCGGCAAGCCTGTGAGGAGTTTCCATGACTGCCATAACCATTACCGACGCCGCCCACGATTACCTGGCTGACCTGCTGTCCAAGCAGAACACCCCGGGTATCGGTATCCGCGTCTTTATTACCCAGCCTGGTACCCAGTACGCCGAGACGTGCATTGCCTACTGCAAGCCTGGGGAAGAGAAGCCTGAAGACACCGCATTGGGGCTCAAGAGCTTCACCGCGTACATCGATGCCTTCAGTGAAGCCTTCCTTGACGATGCCGTGGTCGACTACGCCACTGATCGTATGGGTGGCCAATTGACCATCAAGGCGCCCAATGCCAAGGTGCCGAACGTCAACGCTGACAGCCCGGTCAATGAGCGTATCAACTACTACCTGCAAACCGAGATCAACCCGGGGCTGGCCAGCCACGGCGGCCAGGTGAGCCTGATCGATGTGGTGGATGACGGTATCGCCGTATTGAAGTTCGGCGGCGGTTGCCAAGGCTGCGGCCAGGCGGACGTGACCCTGCGTGAAGGCATCGAGCGCACCCTGCTCGAGCGCATTCCCGAGCTCAAGGGTGTACGTGACGTGACCGACCATACGCAGAAAGAAAACGCCTACTACTGAGTAAGGTGTTCACTGCGACGAAAAAACGGCGCCCCGTGAGCGCCGTTTTTTTATGCTTAAAAAAGGATTAAGTGTGGGAGGGGGCTTGCCCAATATTGTAGGAGCGAGCTTGCTCGCGAAAAACTCACAGGCGCCGCGTTGATTCAGAAAGCCCGCGTTATCGTTGACGTTTTTCGCGAGCAAGCTCGCTCCTACAGCTTTATTGGATTTATTGATTTAAATCAGCGGATTGATTGGGTTTTGTGAAGTAGAAACTCAAGGTCGGTACAGGTGCGCATGCCCCGCCCGATACAGTGACGACTCGCTGAACGTGTCACTGGCCAGCACTCGACCCACCACAATCAACGCGGTACGCCGAAACCCCTTGGCCGCGACTTTTTCGGCGATATCCGCCAACGTTCCCACCACCCAATCCTGATCCGGCCAGGTCGCGCGGTGCACCACGGCGATCGGGCAATCGGCGCCATAGTGCGGCAGCAGCTCCGCGACGATCTTCTCCAGGTGGTTGACCCCCAGGTGAATCGCCATGGTCGTGCCGTGGCGGGCCAGGCTGTCGAAGTCCTCGCCGGCGGGCATGCTGGTTTTATCGGCATAGCGGGTCAGGATCACGCTCTGGGCGATGTCCGGCAGGGTCAGCTCGGTTTCCAGCAGCGCCGCGCAGGCCGCCACTGCGGTGACGCCGGGAATGATCTGGAAGGGGATGCCCAGCTCACGCAAATGGCGAATCTGCTCGCCAATCGCCCCATACAGGCTCGGGTCGCCGGAGTGCACGCGTGCCACATCCTGGCCTTGCGCATGGGCAGCCTTGATCAAGTCGATGATCTGTTCCAGGTGCAGCTCGGCGCTGTTGACCACCTGGTGTGCCTGATGACCTTCGAGCACCGCCGCAGGTACCAGTGAGCCGGCGTAGATGATCACCGGGCAGCTGCGGATCAGCCGCTGGCCCTTGACGGTAATCAGTTCCGGGTCGCCGGGGCCTGCGCCGATGAAGTAGACGGTCATGGGGAATTCCTGTTGTAAAACGGGCGAGCATGAAGATTGCTCATGATCGAGAGCGGCAATTATCGGGATTTTAACCGGCGCAGGCTAATGCAAAGGTAGCCTGGGCGGTTTTCCTGCGGGTAATCAGCAGGCGAGCCGGGCCGTGGGCGAGTCGCTCGGCCAGGGCCAGTGCGGCGCTTTCGGCGATGCCGTAACAGCCGGTATGGCTGAACGCGACGGCTGATTTGTGGCTCAGCCGATGTTCATAGCCCGCCAGCTCTTCGGCGCTGAAACACTGCAACGGCAGGTTCAGCAACCGGGCCAGGGCCAACAACCCTGGCTCAGCCTGTTTGCGATCAATGCTCGCCAGCGCGGTAATGCGTTGGCGTTCAATGCCACTCTCGGCGAGGGCGCTATCAAGGAGCTCCAGCAGGGTGCGCACGTCACAGCCGCGCTGGCAACCCAGGCCGACGACGAGGGTCATGCCGCGTAGTGTTCATCGCGGTTACGGCGAAACAGCCAGGCACTGTTCAAGCCAAGGGCCAGCCAGAACGCCACATTGGTCAACTGCGATGCGATCTTGAACTGGGCCTCTAGGGCCTCCGGGGCCAGCATGGCGTGGACTTCCGGCTGCGGAGCGCCGATTAGGTGGGGTACGGCAAGGATCGCCACACCCAGCACCTTGAGCACCCCGCCGCGACCGAACACCAGCAAGGCAATACCGGCAGCGGTAGACGCAGCGGTGCCGATCCACCAGATCTGTCGTTGCGCCAGATCAGCGGCGGCGGTGCCCGGCAGCTCGGGCGGCAGGCCCAGGGTCGGCGCGAGTACGAAGGTGGCATAACCGGCCAGGCCCCACAGCAGCCCTTGAGCTGTGCGGGTGGGTGCGCGCAGGGTGTACAGGCCGGCCAGCATCAGCGCAAACCCGACCGCTACTACCAGGTTGCCACCGGTGGTCGACAGCACGCGCTGCCAGCCATCTTCCGGTTCCCAGGCTTCGGCGTC
The DNA here is from genome assembly GCF_900004715.1 of Pseudomonas sp. 24 E 13. Classification (NCBI taxonomy): domain Bacteria; kingdom Pseudomonadati; phylum Pseudomonadota; class Gammaproteobacteria; order Pseudomonadales; family Pseudomonadaceae; genus Pseudomonas; species Pseudomonas sp. 24 E 13. The sequence continues at coordinate 81,671 of NZ_CVTO01000159.1, read as the reverse complement.
GTGGGTGTGGGCAGCAGCCCCTGCGGCATGTTCATGGGGCACTTCGGCCACGGCTGGAGCCTTTTCAAAGGTCTCCGCCTGCAAAATCAACGGCGCGACCCACAGGCTTTGCAGCAGGGTCAGCAGCAGGGCGGCCAACAAGCCGGTGAAGCCTGCGGTTTGGGCAATACGCTTGATCATGTCGACAGGTCTCAGTGGCACGGGAACGCGGCGCTGTGGCGGGTATCGTGGGCCGCGTTGTGCACGGCCTCGATATGGGAGAAGCCGGCGAAATACACCAGGCACGCGCCGAGGATCGACGCACCGATAGCGGCGGTCAGGCGTTGGCTCAAGGTGGCAGTGCTGCTGGCTGCGGGCGAAGTGCTGCTGATGATCGACATGGCGCGTCCCTTTCAGGTGTCAGGGTGGAACGAGCGCATGCAAACCCCACGCGCCAGGCACGCAGGGTTTCGAACAGCGCCCGCCCACCGCGGGTTTGTTATCTGATTTTTCGGGCCGGTCTCCGGGCTTGCGAGGGGCGCTCTTGAACAAAGAGTGGGCCTTATCAAGCATCTCCTTCCCATGCATACGCACAGTGGATTTGACGCTTCGCTCGCTTACCGTTGCGGGGGCAGCACCGGACTTGCCATGGGTCTATGGCGCACCGGTTTCCCGTTTCACCCTGTGAAGGGCACCCGAAACAAGATGAGTAGGAGAGCATGGGCCGGGGACGGTAGTCAAATGCCGCGAGCCCCTGTAGCCTTGCACCCTCGAGGTTCTTCGGCTGCGGTCGAAGCTAAGAAGGGAACGCGGTTCAAGCCGCGGCTGCCCCCGCAACTGTGAAGGGTTCAGTTGACTGCCACGCCACTGCCGAGACGGCGGGAAGGCGCAGTCAGCATGGGTCGCAAGACCTGCACGCCCCAAGCCAGGAGACCTGCCTCGTCACTGATTTTTCAATTCAACCGGGCGGGGTGATCCGGTGACGAAATCCGCTGCTGCGCGTCGCCGCAGGGCCTGTCGTCCCGTATGCCCGCCCCAAAGGGCATCCGATGAAAACACTGGCCAAACTCCCCGTCACCATCGTTACCGGCTTTCTCGGCTCGGGCAAAACCACCTTGCTGCGCCATATGCTCGACAACGCCCAGGGCCGTCGCATTGCCGTGATCGTCAACGAGTTCGGCGAGCTGGGCATTGACGGTGAAATCCTCAAGCAGTGCTCCATCGGATGCACCGAAGAAGAAGCCAACGGCCGCGTCTACGAGCTGGCCAACGGCTGCCTGTGCTGCACCGTGCAGGAAGAGTTCTTCCCGGTGATGCGTGAGCTGGTCGCCCGTCGCGCCGACCTTGACCACATTCTCATCGAAACCTCGGGCCTGGCCCTGCCAAAACCGCTGGTACAGGCTTTCCAGTGGCCGGAAATCCGCAGCGCCTGCACCGTCGACGCGGTGATCACCGTGGTCGACAGCCCGGCCGTGGCCGCCGGCACCTTCGCCGCGTTCCCCGACCAGGTCGATGCCCAGCGCAAGCTCGACCCGAACCTGGACCACGAGTCGCCGTTGCACGAGCTGTTCGCCGACCAATTGGCCAGTGCCGACCTGGTGATCCTCAACAAAGCCGACCTGATAAGCGCCGAAGACCTGGCCCGCGTGCGCCTGGAAGTGGCTGAAGAGCTGCCTCCGGCGGTGAAGATCATCGAAGCCAGCAGCGGTCGCGTGCCGTTGGACGTGCTGATTGGCCTGGGCGCCGGCTCCGAGGAGCACATCGACGCGCGCCACAGCCATCATGATCAGCACCACGACGGTGAGGACGACCACGATCACGATGCCTTCGACTCCATTTCCATCGACCTGCCTCAAGCCGATGAAGCCCTGTTGCTCAACGCCTTGACCCAATTGGTGGTGCAGCACGGCATCCTGCGCGTCAAAGGTTTCGCTGCGATCCCGAACAAGCCGATGCGCCTGCTGATCCAGGGCGTGGGCACGCGCTTCGACAAGCACTTCGACCGTGCCTGGGGCCTGGAAGAAGCACGCACCACGCGCCTGGTGCTGATTGGCCAGGAACTGGATGCCGTGGGCCTTGAAGCGCAACTGCGCGCCGCCCTCAGCGTTTAACCATGCACCTGCTCAGGACCCAACCCGGTGGCTTCGTCGCGGACGACAATATCGCCGACCTTGGCCAAACCCCCGCCGAGCTGGTGATCCTGTGCAGCGGCGATTCCAGCCTGGCGCTGCTCGCCGAAGCGGCGCAGCAACTGCCCGAGGATTACCCCAGCCTGCGCCTGGCCAACCCGATGCAGGTGCAGAACCACGCCTCGGTCGACTTGTACGTCGATGAGGTGTTGCGCCACGCCAAGGTCATCCTGATTTCCCTGCACGGCGGCATCGGTTATTGGCGCTACGGCATCGAGCGCCTGGTGGAACTGGCCGGACGCGGCGTCACGCTGATCCTGGTGCCGGGGGACGATCGTCCGGACCCGGAACTCAGCGGCCTGAGCACCGTCGCGGCCGAACAGCGCGAGCGTCTGTGGCACTTTCTGCGCCAGGGTGGCCTGGGCAATGCGCTGGACTTTTATCGCTGCCTGGCCAGTGCCCATCTGGGCCGCGACTATGCCTGGGCCGAACCGCAAACCTTGCCGCGTACGGCGATCTATCACCCGCACACCGCCAATGCCCGCCTCAATGACTGGCAGGCGCAGTGGCACGCCGACTTTCCCGTGGCTGCGGTGCTGTTCTACCGCTCGCACTTGCAGGCGGCCAATACCGGGTTTATCGATGTGTTCTGCCAGCGCTTGCAGGCCGCGGGCCTGAACCCGTTGCCCATCGCAGTGGCCAGTTTGAAAGAGCCCGGTTGCCTCACGGTGGTCGAGGACCTGTTGGACGACGTGCAAGCCGCAGTGATACTCAACACCACAGGCTTTGCCCAATCCAGCCCGGAAGCACCGCACCTGCGCCCGTTTCGGCGCAATATCCCGGTGATCCAGGCGATCTGCGCCCAGGATAACCAACCCGGCTGGGAGGCCAGCGCACAGGGGCTCGGCCCCCGCGACCTGGCGATGCACATTGCCTTGCCGGAGCTGGACGGGCGCATCATCAGCCGGCCGATCAGCTTCAAGGACCTGGCCTGGCGCAGTGAGCGCAGCCAGTCGGACGTGGTGTGCTACCGCGCCGCGCCCGAGCGCATGGATTTTGTCGCCGAACTGGCGCGCCGCTGGGTCGAGCTGGCGCGGCTGCCGAATGCGCACAAGCGTGTGGCGCTGATCCTGGCCAATTATCCAACCCGCGACGGCCGTATCGGCAATGGCGTGGGCCTGGATACGCCGGCGGCAGCGCTGAACATCCTGCGCGCGTTGCAAGCCGAAGGGTACCCGGTGCCGTCCACCTTGCCGGACAGCGGCACCGCTTTGATCCACGCCTTGCTGGGCGGCGTCACCAACGACCTGGACAGCCTGGACCTGCGCCCGTGCCATCAAAGCCTGGGCCTGGACGACTATGACGCAATGTTCCAGCGCCTGCCCGAGGCCAATCGTCAAGCGGTGCTCAAGCGCTGGGGCGCGCCGCATCAGGACCCGATGTGCCGCGACGGCCGTCTGATGATCGCCGGCCTGCGCCTGGACCAGACCTTCGTCGGCATTCAACCGGCGCGCGGTTATCAGGTTGATCAGAGCGCGGTGTATCACGACCCTGACCTGGTCCCGCCCCACGGCTACCTGGCGTTCTACTTCTGGCTGCGCCAGACCTACGGCGCCCATGCGCTGATTCATGTGGGCAAGCACGGTAACCTCGAATGGCTGCCGGGCAAGGGCGTGGGCCTGTCGGAAAACTGCTGGCCGGACGTGCTGCTCGGCCCGCTGCCGAATATCTACCCGTTTATCGTCAATGACCCGGGAGAGGGCGCCCAGGCCAAGCGGCGCACCCAGGCGGTGATCATCGACCACCTGATGCCGCCCCTGACCCGCGCCGAAACCTACGGCCCGCTACGCGACCTGGAATTGCTGGCCGACGAATATTACGAAGCGCAGTTGCTCGACCCGCGACGCGCGTTGGAATTGCAGAAAGACATCCTCAAGCTGGTGCGCGAAACCCGTATCGACCAGGAACTTGAGCTGGACGGCGAGGCCGATGCCGACATCTGGTTGCCGCGCCTGGACACCTACCTGTGTGACCTGAAGGAATCACAGATCCGCGACGGCCTGCATATCTTTGGCGAATCGCCGGCGGGGCGCTTGCGTATCGATACCTTGCTGGCCTTGCTGCGCATTCCCCGTGGCGATGGCCGTGGCGCGCAATCGAGCTTGTTGCGCGTATTGGCCAAGGCGTTCGAGCTGGGTTTCGATCCGCTGGACTGCGCACTCGCAGAACCGTGGACCGGGCGTCAGCCCGAGGTGTTGCGCAAGCTCGACGCACAGCTGTGGCGCACCGCCGGTGACACCCGCGAGCGCCTGGAGCTCTACGCGACGCGCCTGATCGAGCAGGCGCTGGAGGGGCCGCTGGAGCAGTTGGAGGAAGCCGGCTGGGAAGAGGTGAAGGCGGTGGTCGAGAGCCTGCGCATTGTTGTGGCGCCGCGCCTGGATGCCTGCGGCCCGGCAGAAATGCGCGGCCTGCTGGATGCCCTGGGCGGTCGCTTTGTGCCGGCCGGTGCCAGTGGCGCGCCGAGTCGCGGCCGCCTGGATGTATTGCCCACGGGGCGTAATTTCTTCACCGTGGATGTGCGCAACTTGCCGACCACCACGGCCTGGCGCATCGGTTTCCAGTCGGCCAGTCTGTTGCTTGAACGGCACCTGCAGGACCACGGCGACCATCTGCGCCAGCTGGGCCTGTCGGTGTGGGGCACTGCCACCATGCGCACCGGTGGCGACGATATCGCCCAGGCCATGGCGCTGATGGGCGTGCGCCCGGTATGGGCCACCGGCAGCCAGCGCGTGGACGACTTCGAGATTCTGCCGATCAGCCTCTTGGATCGTCCGCGTGTCGACGTGACGCTGCGCGTCTCCGGTTTCTTTCGCGATGCGTTCGCCAATCTGATCCGCCTGTTCGATGCGGCGGTGCAAGCGGTGGCGGCCCTCGACGAGCCGGATGACATGAACCCGCTGGCCGCCAAGGTGCGCAGCGAGCGTCAGGCGTTGCTTGAGTCGGGCCTTGACGAAGCGGCCGCAGCGAAACAGGCCGGCTGGCGCATTTTCGGCGCCAAGCCAGGCGCCTATGGCGCGGGCGTGCAGGGCGCAATTGACGGTCGCCTGTGGCAAAGCCGCGAGGACCTGGCCGAGGTCTACCTTAACTGGGGTGGCTACGCCTATGGCGCCGCCGACGAGGGCACCGCCGCCCGTGGGCAATTCGCCCAGCGCTTGAGCCAGGTGCAGGCGGTGCTGCAGAACCAGGACAACCGCGAACACGATGTGCTCGACTCCAACGATTACTACCAATTCCAGGGCGGCATGCTCGCCGCCGTGGAAACCCTGAGCGGCAACAAGGCCGCCAGTTATCATGGCGATCACAGCCAGCCGGACCTGCCGAAAATCCGCACCTTGAAGGAAGAGCTCAATCGGGTGGTGCGCTCCCGTGCGGCCAACCCGAAGTGGATCGAAGGCGTGAAGCGTCACGGCTATAAAGGCGCGTTTGAAATGGCCGCGACCGTGGACAACCTGTTCGCCTTCGACGCCACCACCGCGTTGATCGATGATCACCAATACGCGCTGCTCGCCGACGCCTACCTGCTTGACCCTGACACCCGCGCGTTTGTGCAGCAGCACAACCCCGACGCCCTGCGCGACATGACCGAGCGCATGCTCGAAGCCCAGCAGCGCGGCATGTGGCAAGAGCCGGGCGCCTACCGCGAAGCGTTGGAAAACCTGTTGCTGGATATGGAAGAAGACAGCTGATGACCGATATTGCGCATTTCCCGCTGGCCGCCGTGGTCGGTGCCGATGAGCTGAAACTGGCGCTGTGCCTGAACGCGATCGATCCCCGGATCGGCGGTGTGCTGATCGAAGGCCCGCGCGGCATGGCCAAGTCCACCCTGGCCCGTGGCCTGGCGGACCTGCTCGCCAGCGGGCAGTTTGTCACCTTGCCCCTGGGCGCGACCGAGGAGCGCCTGGTCGGCACCCTGGACCTGGACGCCGCGCTCGGCGAGGGCCGTGCACAATTTTCCCCCGGCGTGCTGGCCAAAGCCGATGGTGGCGTGTTGTACGTTGATGAAGTCAACCTGCTGCCTGATCATTTGGTCGATCTGTTGCTCGATGTGGCCGCCAGCGGCACCAACCTGATCGAACGTGACGGCATCTCCCATCGGCATGCGGCGCGTTTTGTGCTGATCGGCACGATGAACCCGGAAGAGGGGGAGTTGCGCCCGCAGTTGCTCGACCGCTTTGGCTTCAACGTGGCCTTGAGCGGGCAAACGGTGCCGGCCGAGCGCGGGCAGATCATCCGTCGTCGCCTGGATTTCGACAGTGACCCCGTCGCGTTCTGTGAACAGTGGGCCGAGCCGCAAGCCGCATTGCGCGAGCGCTGCATTCAGGCGCGCGCACGCCTGGACAGTATCGAGCTGGATGACCAGGCCCTGGCGCAGATCACCCAGCGCTGCTTTGCCGCAGGCGTGGACGGGATGCGCGCCGACCTCGTGTGGCTGCGCGGTGCCAGGGCCCATGCCGCCTGGCGCGGGGCCGACGCTATCACCGAGGAAGATATAGACGCGGTCGCGGAATTTGCCTTGCGTCATCGACGCCAGGAGCAGGCACCTGCGGCCAGTCCGCCCAACCCGGCCCAAGCCCCGCAACCCTCTGACTCCTCGCAGGGCCAGGGCCAATGGGGCGATATGCCCGCGCCAGCGCTGCCCACCGGCCCGCGCCGCGATGTGCCCGCCTGGCCAAAAAAGCCCTAGGCATTCGCCCTCGACCTGACGCGGGGGCGGATGCGCGGCCCCAGGCGGGGCAATTGGAAAACGGCAGGCAAGGCAAGGCGCGCAGTGCGCGACAGGGCCTGGTCAATTGGCCGGGCACCTTGCTCGGCGGCAGGCCGCAGCGCCGTGAAGATTTACGTTGGCATCTGCGCAGCCGCTCGGCGCATGAACTCTGGCTGGTGATTGTCGACGCCTCGGCTTCCACTCGGCGGCACCGGGCCTTGAGCGATGCCAAAGGCCTGCTGGCGCAAGTGTTTGATGACGCCTACCGGCAACGTGCGCGCCTGGCCTTGCTGACGGCCAGCGGGCAATCGCCGCAGTGGCAGGTGCAGGGCTTGAAAGCGGCAAAAAGTTTGGCGCACTGGCTTGAACAACTGGGCGCCGGTGGCGGTACGCCGCTGCTGGCAGCCTTGACCGAGGCGGGGCATTGGCTGGTGGCGCGGCGCAAGCGTTACCCGGCAGAGCAGCAGCGTTTGCTGGTGATTACCGATGGGCGGCTCAAGGTGATTGAAGGGTTGCCACCGCTGGCGTGCCCGGGATTGCTGATGGATATCGAGCGCGGGCCGATCAGGTTGGGACGGGCGCGAGAGCTGGCTATCGGGTTGCAGCTGGATTATCGGCATATCGATGATGTGTAGTGCCTGGCCAGCCGCCATCGGGGGCAAGCCCCCTCCCACCGGGAAACGCATTCCAAATGTGGGAGGGGGCTTGCCCCCGATGGCGGCCTTCAATACACCACAGATTGATCAGCCTGCCCCCGGTACATTCGGCCAAAGATCGGCGACCAAAAACAGCCGCTCAGCTTCTTCCCAATCGTCACCGCTCTGCACCAGCCGCACCAGCAACTGCGCGGGCGCCATCGGGTCCAGGTCTGCCAGCCAGCCGGCCATCTGCTCCTCACGCCATACCTCATCCGTCCGGTAATGCGCCGGCGCCAGCCATGCATGGCGAGGCAGGGGTTGCCAGCGGCCGGCGGGGCGGGTGTTCACAAAGTCCGGCCAATCGCGCTGATGCAACCAGCGCCCACGCAAATGCTGCGGGTGGGCGCCCAGCGGTGGCTCGGCCTGGCCCGGCCACGGGTAAAGCAGGTACCCGCCCAGCCACAGGTGCGCATCGAACTGCTGGATATCCAGCGCCGCCAGCGCTTCGCGGCTCTCCGGGCGTGCCGAGATCGGTAATTGATGCTGGGCCAGGTGCGCCAGCTTGCGGTCCAGCCGGTCATGGCAGCCGGGGCCGAGCCATTGTGCGGTGTCCTGGCCGTTGCCGTCCTGCGGCCCGAGATAGAGCTTGATCGCCAATTCCAGGTGATGCACGCCATCGCGGTCACGCAGCAGCATGTCCAGCTCGCCAAGAGTGTGTCCGGCGCGGCGGATCGGCAGGTTGGCCGCCAGCAGCTCCACGCCGGGCGCATGCTGCACGGCGAACTGCCACAGGCGCTCATAGTAGAGGCCCAGGCGCCGGGTGCGCGACAGGCTCAGCCACTGCTGTAATGCGCGGCTGTCCTGATCGAGCGCACGCAACCAGGCGTCGAGCACGTGCGGCGCCTGTACCCAGTCACTGCCCGCCAGCGGGTGGCGTTGCGGCCACGGCGTCCGTGCGAGCATGGGGGGCGCGAGCATTACCCACGCCAGGTCGCGCACCTCGGGGTGTCGCAGTTGGCGGGGCAGGGCGTGCAGGTCAGGGAACAGAGTCATGGTGCGAGCATAGCCTCTTAAGTCGCGTGCAGGTGCCTGAGGGCCGCCTGAGAACCATTGTCATCACAGCTGGGCGGCGACAAAGGATTTTGCCTGACGCGGCCTTTCGCCCATAATCCTTTCTTTTTGCCACACCCCTACGCCCGCAGGAGCCCCATGGAGCAATTTCGCAATATCGGCATTATCGGTCGCCTGGGCAGTACCCAGGTGCTGGACACCGTCCGCCGACTGAAAAAATTCCTGCTGGAACGCCACCTGCATGTGATCCTCGAAGACACCATCGGCGAAATCCTGCCGGGCCATGGCCTGCAGACCTCGTCGCGCAAAATGCTCGGCGAAGTGTGCGACATGGTCATCGTGGTCGGCGGTGACGGCAGCCTGCTCGGCGCGGCCCGTGCCCTGGCGCGGCATAACGTGCCGGTGCTGGGGATCAACCGTGGCAGCCTGGGGTTTCTCACCGATATTCGCCCCGACGAGCTGGAAGTCGAAGTGGCCAAGGTGCTCGACGGCCACTACCTGGTGGAAAACCGCTTCCTGCTGCAGGCCGAAGTGCGTCGCCACGGCGAAGCCATCGGCCAGGGAGATGCCCTCAATGACGTGGTGCTGCATCCCGGCAAATCCACGCGGATGATCGAGTTCGAGCTGTATATCGACGGCCAGTTCGTGTGCAGCCAGAAGGCCGACGGCCTGATCGTCGCCACGCCCACCGGCTCCACCGCGTATGCACTGTCGGCGGGTGGCCCGATCATGCATCCCAAGCTCGATGCCATTGTGATCGTGCCGATGTATCCCCATATGTTGTCGAGTCGGCCGATTGTGGTCGATGGCAACAGTGAGCTGAAGATCGTGGTGTCCAAAGACATGCAAATCTATCCGCAAGTCTCCTGCGACGGGCAGAACCATTTCACCTGCGCCCCCGGTGACACCATCACCGTGAGCAAAAAGGCACAGAAGTTGCGTTTGATCCACCCGCTGGACCACAACTACTACGAAGTGTGCCGCACCAAGCTGGGCTGGGGCAGCCGCTTGGGGGGCGGAGGCGACTGATGCTCGATCCCGCGCGCAGCTACGACCTGATTGGTGACGTGCACGGTTGCGCCCATACGCTGGAGCACTTGCTCGACCGGATGGGTTACCACAAGCAGGGCGGCACCTGGCGTCATCCGTCGCGCATGGCGGTGTTTCTCGGCGATATCATCGACCGTGGGCCACGCATCCGCGAAGCGCTGCACATCGTCCACGACATGACCGAGGCCGGCCAGGCGCTGTGCATCATGGGTAACCATGAGTTCAATGCGCTGGGTTGGACCACGCCGGCACCGCCGGGCAGCGGCAAGCAGTTCGTGCGCGAGCACAACCCACGTCATGCGCGGTTGATCCAGGAGACACTGACCCAGTTCGAACAGTACCCGGCCGACTGGCACGACTTCCTCGGCTGGTTCTACGACATGCCGCTGTTTGTCGACGCCGGGCGTTTCCGTGTGGTGCATGCGTGCTGGGACGAGGGCTTTATCCAGCCGCTGCGCGCGACCTTCCCGGATGGCTGCATCGATCAGCATTTCCTGCAGGCCGCCGCCGTACCGGGCAGCTTTGCCTGCAACGCGTTCGATCGCCTGCTGCGCGGCACCGACATGCGCCTGCCCCACGGACTCACGTTGACCGGTGGCGATGGCCTGACGCGCTCGTTCTTTCGCACCAAGTTCTGGGAAGACGACCCGAAAACCTACGGCGATATCGTGTTCCAGCCCGACGCCTTGCCCGAGCCCGTGGCGCGCACGCCTTTATCCTCCACTGAAAAGAATTCCCTGCTGCGCTATGGCGTCGACGAGCCGCTGTTGTTCGTCGGTCATTACTGGCGCAGCGGCAATCCGGCGCCGATCCGCCCGAACCTGGCCTGCCTGGACTACAGCGCGGTGCTGTACGGCAAGCTGGTGGCGTATCGCCTGGACCAGGAAACCCGACTGGATCCGCATAAATTCGTCTGGGTCGACGTTGAGCGACCTGAGGTTATCCAATGAGTACCGTGGCTGTATTGCGCCTGCCCTTGAGTGTGGATCTGGGCGGCTTCGTCAAATTGCTGCAACGCATGCAGGTGCCCCATCGCGTCAGCGAGGAAGCGGGCGAGCAAGTGCTGTGGGTGCCCGAAAGCATCAGTGACGACGTGCGCGTGTTGTACCAGCGCTTTCCCGCCGGCGACCCGGACCTGCAACTGGATATTCCCGAGCAGGCGCCGGTTGCGCGCCCCGGCTTTATCCAGCAGGTCCGGCATAGCCCGGTCACGACACTGGTGCTGCTGGCAAGCCTGATTGTTGGCGCGGTGACGCTGCTCGGCGAAAACCTGCAAACCATGGCCTGGCTGACGTTCCTGCCGTTCCGGGTGCTGGGCGAGTACATCCAGTTCACGCCGTTGGCCGACAGCCTGGCGTCCGGGCAGTGGTGGCGGTTGGTCACGCCGATGCTGATTCACTTCGGCATCCTGCACCTGGCCATGAACGGCATGTGGTACTGGGAACTGGGCCGACGCATTGAAGCGCGCCAGGGCGGCATCAACCTGCTGGGCCTGACCCTGTTGTTCAGCCTGGTCTCCAATTACGCGCAGTACGCTTACGGCGGTCCGGGCCTGTTTGGCGGATTGTCCGGCGTGTTGTACGGCCTGCTCGGGCATTGCTGGATCTTTCAGTTACTCGCGCCCAACCCGGCGTATCGCCTGCCCCGTGGGGTGCTGGTGATGATGCTGGTGTGGCTGGTGCTCTGCCTGTCGGGGCTGGTCTCGATGATCGGCTTCGGTGAAATCGCCAACGCGGCCCATGTGGGCGGCCTGGTTATCGGTTGCCTGACCGGTTTGCTGGGCGGGCTGTACAACCGCCGCAAATCGTCTATTTGATAAGGAAGAGCCTTATGTCCTCTTTTGCTGAAATGATCGAAAACATCACCCCGGACATCTATGAGAGCCTCAAGCTCGCCGTGGAAATCGGCAAGTGGTCGGATGGGCGCAAGCTCACCGCCGAACAGCGCGAGCTGTCGTTGCAGGCGATGATCGCCTGGGAACTGCAGAACCTGCCCGAAGACCAGCGCACCGGCTACATGGGCCCGCAGGAATGCGCGTCGAAATCGGCACCGGTGCCGAACATCCTGTTCAAGTCGGATGCGATCCATTGATTGAAATCGGTCGCGGTGCAGTCAGCAAAATGTCGGCGAAACTAGGTGTGCCGACCGTTCAATACGCGTTTCGTCTTGGCGACACCGAGGTGGCGGTCAACCCGTTGATCGGTACCCATATCCGCCTGGAATACCTGGGTGCCATTCATTGCAGCCATTGCGGCCGCAAGACCAAGAACAGCTTCAGCCAGGGTTATTGCTACCCGTGCATGACCAAGCTGGCCCAGTGTGACCTGTGCATCATGAGCCCCGAGCGCTGCCATTACGACGCCGGCACCTGCCGCGATCCGGGCTGGGGTGAAACATTCTGCATGACCGACCATGTGGTGTACCTGGCCAACTCGTCGGGGATCAAGGTCGGCATCACCCGCGCCACGCAGTTGCCGACCCGCTGGCTCGACCAGGGCGCCAGCCAGGCGCTGCCGATCATGCGCGTGGCCACGCGCCAGCAGTCGGGCTTTGTCGAAGATCTGTTTCGCAGCCAGGTAGCCGACAAGACCAACTGGCGCGCGCTGCTCAAGGGCGACGCGCAGTCCGTCGACCTCAAGCAGGTGCGCGATGAACTGTTCGCCACCTGCGCCGAAGGCTTGCTGGGTTTGCAGGAACGCTTTGGCCTGCAGGCCATCCAAACCATTGCCGACGTCGAGCCGATCGAGATCCGCTACCCGGTGGAGCAGTATCCGGCCAAGATCGTCAGCTTCAACCTGGACAAGAATCCGATTGCCGAAGGCACGCTGCTGGGAATCAAGGGCCAATACCTGATCTTCGACACCGGCGTGATCAATATTCGTAAATACACGGCCTACCAGCTCGCCGTGCATCAGTAGAAGGATGCCACCCATGCGCACCGAACAACCGAAGATGATTTACCTGAAGGACTATCAGGCGCCGGACTACCTGATCGACGAGACGCACCTGACCTTCGAGTTGTTCGAGGACCACAGCCTGGTCCACGCGCAACTGGTGATGCGCCGCAATCCCGAGCGTGGCGCCGGTTTGCCGCCGTTGGTGCTGGATGGCCAGCAATTGGAGCTGTTGAGTGTCAACCTGGCCGACCAGCCGCTGACGGCCGCCGACTACCAGTTGACCGACAGCCACCTGACTGTGCAGCCCACGCGTGAAACCTTCACCCTCGACACCACGGTCAAGATTCACCCGGAAACCAACACCGCCCTGGAAGGCCTGTACAAATCCGGCGGCATGTTCTGCACCCAGTGCGAGGCCGAGGGTTTTCGCAAGATCACTTACTACCTCGACCGTCCCGACGTGATGAGTGTGTTCACCACCACGGTGATCGCCGAGCAGCACCGCTATCCGGTGCTGCTGTCCAACGGCAACCCGATTGCCAGCGGCCCCGGCGAAGACGGTCGGCACTGGGCGACCTGGGAAGACCCGTTCAAGAAACCCGCCTACCTGTTTGCCCTGGTGGCCGGTGACCTGTGGTGTGTCGAAGACAGCTTCACCACCATGACCGACCGCGAGGTCGCGCTGCGCATCTACGTCGAGCCGGAAAACATCGACAAGTGCCAGCACGCCATGACCAGCCTGAAAAAATCCATGCGCTGGGATGAACAAACCTACGGCCGCGAGTACGACCTCGACATCTTCATGATCGTGGCGGTGAACGACTTCAACATGGGCGCCATGGAGAACAAGGGCCTCAATATCTTCAACTCCAGCGCCGTGCTGGCCCGCGCCGAAACCGCCACCGACGCCGCGCACCAGCGCGTCGAGGCCATCGTCGCCCACGAATACTTCCACAACTGGTCGGGCAACCGCGTGACCTGCCGCGACTGGTTCCAGTTGTCGCTCAAGGAAGGTTTCACCGTGTTCCGCGACTCGGGCTTTTCCGCCGACATGAACTCGGCCACGGTCAAGCGCATCCAGGACGTGGCGTACCTGCGTACCCACCAGTTCGCCGAAGACGCCGGGCCGATGGCCCACGCGGTGCGCCCGGACAGCTTTATCGAAATCTCCAACTTCTACACCCTGACCGTGTACGAAAAGGGCTCGGAAGTGGTCGGCATGATCCACACCTTGCTTGGCGCCGAGGGCTTTCGCAAAGGCAGCGACCTGTACTTCGAGCGCCATGACGGCCAGGCCGTGACCTGCGACGACTTCATCAAGGCCATGGAAGATGCCAATGGCGTCGACCTCAGCCAGTTCAAACGCTGGTACAGCCAGGCCGGCACGCCGCGCTTGGCGGTGAGCGAGTCCTACGATGCGGCAGCCAGGACCTACAGCCTGACCTTCCGCCAGAGCTGCCCGCCGACCCCGGACAAGGTGGAAAAACTGCCCTTCGTGATCCCGGTCGAACTGGGTCTGCTGGACGGGCAGGGCGGCGCTATCCCCTTGCGTCTGGCCGACGAACCGGCGGCTGGCGCTACCTCACGAGTGATCTCGGTGACGCAAGCCGAGCAGACGTTCACCTTCGTCGATATCGCTGAAAAACCGCTGCCTTCTCTGCTGCGCGGTTTCTCGGCGCCGGTGAAACTGAGCTTCGCCTACACCCGCGACCAACTGATGTTCCTGATGCAGCACGACAGCGACGGTTTCAACCGCTGGGATGCCGGCCAGCAACTGTCGGTGCAGGTGTTGCAGGAACTGATCGGCCAGCATCAGGCCGGGCAACCGCTCAAGCTTGATCAACGCCTGATCGACGCGCTGCGCACCGTGTTGAGCGACGAAAGCCTGGACCAGGCCATGGTCGCCGAAATGCTCTCGTTGCCGAGCGAAGCCTACCTGAGCGAAATCAGCGATGTGGCGGATGTGGATGCGATTCACGCTGCCCGTGAGTACGCCCGCAAGCAACTGGCCGAGAACCTGTTCGAAGGCCTCTGGTTGCGCTACCAGGCCAACCGTGAGCTGTCCCGGCAAACGCCGTACGTGGCCGAGGCCGAGCACTTTGCCCGGCGTGCCCTGCAGAACATTGCATTGTCGTACCTGATGCTCAGCGGCAAACCTGAAGTGCTGGCGGCGACACTGGATCAGTTCGACACCAGCGATAACATGACCGAGCGCCTGACGGCCCTGGCCGTGCTGGTGAACTCGCCGTTCGAAGCGGAAAAGGCCCAGGCCCTGGCGGTGTTCGCCGAGAACTTCAAGGACAACCCGCTGGTCATGGACCAATGGTTCAGCGTGCAGGCCGGCAGCACCCTGCCGGGCGGGCTGGCACGGGTCAAGGCGCTGATGGAGCACCCGGCGTTCACGATCAAGAACCCGAACAAGGTGCGCGCCCTCATCGGCGCATTTGCCGGGCAGAACCTGATCAACTTCCATGCGGCGGATGGTTCGGGCTACCGTTTCCTGGCGGACCTGGTGATCCAGCTCAATACGCTGAACCCACAGATTGCTTCGCGCCAATTGGCGCCCCTGACGCGCTGGCGTAAATACGACGCCGCCCGGCAAGCGCTGATGAAAGCGGAGCTGGAACGCATTCGTGGCTCGGGCGAGTTGTCCAGCGATGTGTTCGAGGTGGTCAGCAAGAGCCTTGCCTGACCTGGCTGTCTTCCTGAAGATGGGGGCCAATGTGGGAGGGGGCTTGCTCCCGATGGCGGCCTCTGGGCTGGCCGGGATGTTGGAATGGGTTGAGTACATATCCGTTTCTGCGGTAACGGCTGCTATGGGTTCCGCTTTTACAGCGGCTCACTTTTGAAAAGCGCAAAAGTAAGCAAAACGCTCTTGCCCCACCACTCGGCACCTCGCTTAGGCTCGGTGTGCCCGAACGCAGGCTTGAATCCGTGGGCCGCCGCAATGGGCCATCCATGGCCCAGTGCGGCTAACCC
Organism: Pseudomonas sp. 24 E 13; assembly: GCF_900004715.1. Classification (NCBI taxonomy): domain Bacteria; kingdom Pseudomonadati; phylum Pseudomonadota; class Gammaproteobacteria; order Pseudomonadales; family Pseudomonadaceae; genus Pseudomonas; species Pseudomonas sp. 24 E 13. The sequence goes on along the minus strand of NZ_CVTO01000159.1, from coordinate 66,163 downwards.
GGCGTCCTGCCGAGTTACCCACGGATTCAAGCCTGCGTTCGGCCAGCGTGGTTTAACGGGGCGCCTAAGATCAAGAGCGACTCGCTTCGCATCGTGGTTGCCGTTGAGCGCTACAGAGTTGTGTAGATACCTATGCCCGATAGCGGTGGGTCAGTATTCAGTGACTGACACGCTGCCATCGGGGGTAAGCTCTAATGCCAGTCAGTTAAGCGTAGACGGCCCTCTGTAGGAGCGAGCTTGCTCGCGAAAAACTCACAGGCACCGCGTTCATTCAGGAAGCACGCGTTATCGTCGACGTTTTTCGCGAGCAAGAGCTAGGCGCCCCCCTCGCTCCTACACGAAGCCAGGGCAAGCCCCCTTCCACATTGATCGGAACGGGATGCCGCTTATTGGGCAAGCGGCGTCAACACCTCGGCCTTGTCATCCAGCACCATCACCACCAGTAGCCTGGCGGGCCGGGTCTGGCTGGCGTTGCTCGACTCGAAGTGCCGCGAGCCGGCGGGCTCGTAGAACGAGTCGCCGGCCTTGTAGGTAATGGCTTTCTCATCGTTGACCCGTGAGGTGATTTCGCCTTCCAGTACATACGCCACGGCGGTGCCGGTGTGGCTGTGGGGCACGGTGGCCTGGCCGGGAGCGTAGTCCACGGTCAGCATGATGGTTTTCTTGCCGGGCACGTTGGCCAAGGCGTGCTCCTGCAGCACCTTGAGCGTTTCCTGGTGGTACACCGGTTCGTGGGCGTAAGCGTTGAGCGAGGCCAGTATCGCAGCGGTGGCGAGCAGTCGTTTCATGGGGATTTCCACGTAGTTCGAGGCCCGTTCACCCTACGCTGGCGGTCTTGTTCGACCAATGACCAATCCTGCGCAAAACCACCTAGCCAATCTGCCGCAGAATGTCGCGGACCTTGTCCAGCGCCGGGTCGATATCAAGGGTTTCGATGGCGCCGAAGCCGAGAATCAGCCCGGCGCGTGGCGCCGTTTCGTGAAAAAACACCTCCAGGGGGTACAGCCCCACTTGGGCCTTGCGCGCCAGTTGCATCAGCAACGGGATATCCACCGGCACCTTGCACAGCGCGGCCAGATGAAACCCGGCCACCGTCGGCACCGCCTCGAACCAGGGCGACAGGTCACCTGCCAGGCGCTGCAGAATCCGTTCGCGGCGTCCCGCATACACGCTGTGACAGCGGCGAATATGTTTGAGCAGATAGCCTTCGCTGATGAACTTGGCCAGCGCCCACTGCGGCAGGGTAGAGCTGTGCTGGTCGGTCAATTGCTTGGCCTTGAGTACCGCGCCATGGATCGCCGGCGGCAGCACCGCATAGCCCAGGCGCAACTCGGGCAGCAGGGTTTTGGAAAAGGTCCCGACGTAGGTCACCACGCCTCGCGTGTCCATGCTTTGCAGGGAGTCGGTGGGACGGCCTTCGTAGCGGAACTCACTGTCGTAGTCGTCTTCGATGATGATGGCGCCGAGCGCGATGGCGCGGTCGAGCAGGGCCTCGCGCCGCGCCAGGCTCATGGGCATGCCGAGGGGGAACTGGTGCGAAGGCGTCACATAGATCAGGCGGGTGCCGTCGGGGATCTGGTCGACCTGTATGCCCTGCGCATCGACCGGCACGCTGGCGACCCTGGCCCCCATCGCCACGAACAACTGGCGCGCCGGGCTGTAGCCGGGGTCTTCCATGGCGACGATGCTGCCTGGCTCCAGTACCACGCGGGCGATGAGGTCCAGCGCCTGTTGCGCGCCATTGGTCACCACGATGTCGCCGGCGCGACCTTTCACCCCGCGGGAAAAGGCGATATGCCCGGCGATGGCTTCGCGCAGCGCCGGCAAGCCTTCCGGTTGGCTGTAGAAACCACTGTTCTGGGCGATACGCCGCAGCGCATCCAGCGTGCAGCGCCGCCATTCTTCCTGGGGAAACTGATTGCGCGTGGTTGCGCCGCCGATAAATTCGTAGCGCAGGACTTCGTCGTGGGCGGGATGATGCATGGGCGAGGGCAGTGCGGCCCATCTGCCCAGGTGGGCGGCGCAGGCCAGGTCGGTGGCGGTCTGCACGCGGTCGGGCTGAGGCGCCCACGCATTGACGAAGGTGCCCCGGCCAATCCTGCCGATCAGCAGGCCTTCGTACGTCAAGGTGGCGTAGGTGTCCGACACGGTTTTGCGCGAGACCCCCAGTTGCTCGGCGAGCAGCCGGCTGGGCGGCAATTGCGCGCCGGCTGAAAGACGCCCGCCGGTGATGGCTTCGCGCAGTTGCTGGTAAAGCTGAGCAGCCAGGTCCTTGCGGCCGTTGATGACGAGGTGCAGTTCCATGTTTCATCCCGGGACAGATCGATCTGCGCCAAGGTTACGCGCAAATCGATCTGAAGAAACCAGGCGGGGTCAGGACAGGAAACCACCGTCCACATTCAGCGACACCCCGGTGGTGTAGCTGGACGCATCGCTGGCCAGGAACAACACGGCGCCGGCCATTTCGCTGGGGTCGGCCACGCGCTTGAGCGGGATCTGCGCCAGGGCCATCTTCAGGATCGCGTCGTTCTTGACCAGCGCCGAGGCGAACTTGGTGTCGGTCAGGCCCGGCAGCAATGCGTTGCAACGGATGCCGAACGCGGCGCATTCCTTGGCGAACACCTTGGTCATGTTGATCACGGCGGCCTTGGTCACCGAATAGATGCCCTGGAATACACCTGGGGAAATGCCGTTGATCGAAGCCACGTTGATGATGCTGCCGCCGCCGTTGTCGCGCATCAGCTTGCCGGCTTCCACCGACATGAAGAAGTAGCCGCGGATGTTCACGTCGACGGTCTTCTGGAACGCACCGAGGTCGGTGTCCAGCACGTTGCAGAACTGGGGGTTGGTCGCGGCGTTGTTGACCAGGATGTCGAGGCGGCCGAACTGTTCGCGGATGCCGGCGAACACCTGGGTGATCTGTTCCATTTCACCGATGTGGCAGGCAATCGCAGTGGCCTTGCCGCCGTCGGCGATGATCGCGTCGGCAACGTGCTGGCAACCCTCCAGTTTGCGGCTCGAGACAATCACGTGGGCGCCTTGCTGGGCCAGCAACTTGGCGATGGCCTCGCCGATGCCACGGCTGGCGCCGGAAACGAAAGCAATCTTGCCGTCGAGGTCGAACAGGTGGGTCTTGGACATGAGCGGTTCCTTGTGATTGTTATCAGAGGGCGGATTTGCCGATGACTGCCAGGCTCATCTGCTCCAGCAGCTTGTTCATGTGGATGAACTGGGCAAAGCGTTTGTCCTGGGTCTGGCCGTGGAAGAAACGGTAATAGATTTGCTGCACGATGCCGGCCAGGCGAAACAGGCCGTAGGTGTAGTAGAAGTCAAAATTATCGATGCGGATGCCCGAACGTTCGGCGTAGTAGTCGACGAACTGGCGTCGGGTGAGCATGCCGGGCGCATTGCTCGGCTGGCGCCGCATCAACTGTACGGGCGCAGGATCGGCGGCTTCGATCCAGTAGGCGAGGGTGTTGCCCAGGTCCATCAACGGGTCGCCGAGGGTGGTCAGTTCCCAGTCCAGCACACCGATGATCTGCATCGGGTTGTGCGGGTCGAGGATCACGTTGTCGAAGCGATAGTCGTTGTGCACGATGCTGGAGGTCGGGTGGTCGCCCGGCATCTTGTCGTTGAGCCAGGCGCGCACGGCTTCCCAGCGCGGGGCATCGGGGGTCAGGGCTTTTTCGTAGCGCTCGCTCCAGCCACGGATCTGACGCTCCACATAGCCGTGCGGCTTACCCAGGTCGGCCAGGCCGCAGGCGCTGTAGTCGACCTGATGCAGTTCGACGAACTTGTCGATAAAGCTTTTGCACAGGGCTTCGGTACGCGTTGGGTCCAGGCCCAGCTCGGCGGGCAGGTCCGAGCGCAGGATGATGCCGTTGACGCGCTCCATCACATAGAACTCGGCACCGATCACCGACTCATCGGTGCAATGCACGTAGGCCTTGGGGCAGTAGGGAAAGCCGTCTTTGAGCTGATTGAGAATGCGGTATTCGCGGCCCATGTCATGGGCGGATTTGGCCTTGTGTCCGAACGGCGGGCGACGCAATACAAATTCCTGGTCCGGGTATTCCAGCAGATACGTGAGGTTAGAGGCGCCGCCGGGGAACTGGCTGATCTTGACGGTGCCGTGCAGGCCGGGAATATGCGCCTTGAGGTAGGGATCAATCAGGCTGGCATCAAGCTCTTCGCCGGGGCGAATCTGGGTTGATTGGTCGTTAAGCGCCATGCTTATCCCTTCTGCTTATTTTAAAGGCCTTGGACTATTGGCTAATCTAATGCGCGTCGACATGCATCGACAAGGTTGAGGCGGCTTAATAGGCTAGCGTGTTGAAGCAGGATCAGCGTGCCTGATGGGTCATTTATTGGGCGTCGGCAAGGCTACCGGCGTAAGCACCGGGCGGCCGGCAAAGTATTCCACCAGGTTGTCCGCGACCCGTTGCACGGTATCGTGGGCGGCTTCCGGCGACAGGCCGGCCACATGGGAGGTCAGCACCGTGTTGCTCAGGTGCTTGAGGGCGTCGGGCACCTTGGGTTCGTCATCGAATACGTCCAGCGCGGCGCCGCCGATGCGCCGCTGTTGCAGGGCCGCTACCAGGTCGGCGGTAACCACCACGCTGCCTCGGCCGATGTTGACCAAAAAGCCGTTCGGCCCCAAGGCGTCGAGGGCGTGCCGATCAATCAGGTGCCGAGTGCTGGCGCCGCCGGGCGTGGCCAGGATCAGAAAATCCGAGGTGCGCGCCAGCTCCACGGCGGTTGAGCAGTAGGTGTAATCCACGTCATCGCGAGGTTGGCGGTTGTGGTAACTCACCTCCATGCCAAAGCCCAGCGCCGCGCGCTTGGCGATCTCCAGGCCGACCGCGCCCAGCCCGAGGATGCCCAACTGCTTACCGCCCAGGGAAGGGCGCATTACTTTCGGCCATTCGTCGCGGCGCACGGCGGCGTCAGTCTGGGTGATACCGCGCACCAGCGACAGCAGCAACGCCATGGCGTGGTCGGCCACCGACGGTGCATTCACCCCGGCACCATTGGTCACCACAATTCCACGGTTGGCCGCCGCCTGCAGGTCCACATGCTCGTAGCCGGCGCCGATCACGCAGATGATTTCCAACAGCGGCAGCGCGGCGATTTCTTCGGCATACAGCCCCAGCGGCCCACGGGTCAATACCGCCTTGATTTGCCCGCCGTGGAGCTTGATTGCCTGCGCGCGTTCAGCGGGCGTCGGCGCCAGGATCACATGGAAATCATTGCTCTCGATGATTTGCAGGTATTCATTGATGGTTTCAACCAGGACCAGAACGGTGGTGGGCATGGGCAGCTCTCCGGTGAGTTCGATGCCCGGATTATGCTGCATTTTCGCTGCATGAAATGCCGCAGGCCTGAGAAAGCGCCACTGATTTTGCGAAAAGTACCAGCGTCTCGGCGAGTACGAGACGCTGTTTACGCGCGCTGATTATTTGGCGGACGTGGTTTTTCGTACCTTGCTCTGTTCTGCCGCTACGATGTCCATGTAATCGTAGGTAGGAAAGAACTCCGTCCTGAACGGCCCCCACGCAGAGCGCTCGATCGCAAGATTCACTTCGCGCAGGCGTGAGGCGGGGAAGCGTAGAACGATGACGTGACCGATTCCCATGGCAATGTTCCAACTGACAATTTCTACCCCTTCAGGAGGAAACACCTTGAAGAGTTCCTGCTCCGTGAGTTTGGCTCTTATTTCGTTCAAGTTGCGAGATTGATCATGCTTGAGAAAGACGGTCAACATGACGGCATTGTCAGCACTGACGGCGACAGGTTTTCCAGGGGCGGAGGCCTGTGCATGAATGCCGGTTGAAACAAGGGTAGATAGCAGTAAAACAGAAGCGAATAAAGGCTTTAATATTGTTTTCATTGGGTGAGGCCTTTTATGAGTGTTGTCTTTAGTTGTGAAGTTCAAGGTTCAAGGCAGGCGTGTCGGCGTGGTTTCTATTGAACCTGTATAAGGCGCATGCACAACATATATTCGAGCCAGTGGGTTGGAATCGATCATGTCGCGCGGCACTTCGCGGGAGTAAGTGAATTCTTGCGTATTCAATGTCTCAAGTTTCCGGACGATGGTTCTTGTTGTCCCTTTGTCAGGTATCAGGATATGGCTTTTTTTGTCACCGGTTACCATGAAGTAACCGCCGCCGCCGTTCTCGTACTTGGACAGCCCGGTATCGCTGTAGAAAAATTCATAGCGGTTGCGGTCGGGGTCCCACAGTGATATTCCGACCACGCCTGGGTACTTGTCCTTCACGTCGATGTCCGGCGCGCCCTCTACATATACTTTGGTCGTCAGCCAGCGGGGGGACGTCGCCAGGGCGCTGGCGTCGGAGTTTTCGGCTGTTGACCGTGCCTGGCTGGTAAGTGGGGAGATTATTCCAACGAAAAGTAACAAGGTAAACAGTAGGTTGTATTTTTTCATAGAGTCGCTCCTGGCGAATTCAGTGTTCGCTTTTGTTGTCATGGTTTCAGAAAGGCGGCTTGTTCGTGCTGGGTTGGAATATAGGCTTGACACGATGAGCGCTCAATACCTGGGCAAATCCTTGTAACAAAAGCGGCGGTTAATAAATTTATAGGAAGTGCGGTGATAAACTTTATGTAGGAATTATCTTACTTGGGCTGATTAATTAAATACTAGTGGGTGCCTGTCAGTGGGTTTAAATCGCAGAACAATGAGCGACTGGGCTGATTTAAATAAATCGAGTTGTGTCAGTGTGCTCATTTTCATCGCGCGTCATGCCCGGCGGGCGGAATCGGCGAATGAGGCGCTCGGCTCAGCCTGGCAGGTAATGGCATAAGCGCGAGATCAACGAACAAAAATCGCTCTCAAGCCCCTGCACTGAGTTGCCGTTCCTCAGCTAAGTCTTTGCTTATTCTCAATAATCCCGGACAATCGCGCCCCTGTTGAGGTCGGGGCGCTGCCTGTCAGGTTTTTCTGACTCGTCCCGGCCGTGTGAATGCGGAGATCCGACCGGATGAATGATCAGGCCAATAGCGTCAACGATCGCTATGCAACGACACCTGCAACGCTCACAAGCTGGAGCCGCCAGGACACCACCTGGATGCTTGGGCTGTTCGGCACCGCCATCGGCGCCGGCACTTTGTTCTTGCCGATCAACGCGGGCCTGGGGGGCTTCTGGCCGCTGGTGATCCTCGCGCTGCTGGCCTTCCCGATGACGTTCTTTGCCCACCGTGGGCTGACGCGTTTCGTCCTGTCCGGCCGCGAAGGTTCCGACATCACCGATGTGGTCGAAGAGCATTTCGGGCTCAAGGCCGGTGCTCTGATTACCTTGCTGTACTTCTTCGCGATCTTTCCGATCCTGCTGATCTACAGCGTGGCCCTGACCAACACCGTCAGCAGTTTCATGGAACATCAACTGCACATCATGCCGCCGCCGCGAGCTGTCCTGGCGTTTGTGCTGATCCTGGGCCTGCTGGCGGTGGTGCGTTGCGGTGAACAGGTAATCGTCAAGGCCATGAGCCTGATGGTGTACCCGTTTATCGTGGCCTTGCTGTTCCTCGCCGTCTACCTGGTGCCGCATTGGAATGGCGGCATCCTCAGCACCGCCAGTGAGGTTCCGGCGCCGTCGGCCTTGCTCAACACCTTGTGGCTGGCGATTCCGGTGATGGTGTTTTCGTTCAACCATTCGCCAATCATCTCGGCCTTTGCGGTGGACCAGAAGCGTCAGTACGGCGCACATGCCGACGAGCGCAGTTCACAGATCCTGTGCCGCGCGCACCTGTTGATGGTGGCAATGGTGCTGTTCTTCGTGTTCAGCTGCGTACTGACCCTGTCCCCGGCGCAGTTGGCCGAGGCGAAGGCACAGAACCTGTCGATCCTGTCGTACCTGGCCAACCATTTCGATAACCCGACCATTGCCTTCGCCGCGCCGTTGATTGCGTTCGTGGCGATTGCCAAGTCGTTCCTGGGCCACTACATCGGTGCCAGCGAGGGCCTCAAGGGCCTGGTGCTCAAAACCGGCCGCCGCCCGGCTGCCAAGTCGCTGGACCGCATGACCGCCGCGTTCATGCTGGTGGTGTGCTGGATCGTCGCCACGCTGAACCCGAGCATCCTCGGCATGATCGAGACCCTCGGTGGGCCGGTGATTGCGTCGATTCTGTTCCTGATGCCGATGTACGCGATCCGCAAGGTGCCGGCCATGGCCAAGTACCGTGGGCAGGCATCGAATGTGTTTGTCACCGCCGTCGGCCTGGTGGCGATTACCGCGTTGGTATATTCGCTGGTTGTCTAAGTGCTGCCACTCGCTTCAAAATCGGCAGAGATCCAAATGTGGGAGGGGGCTTGCCCCCGATAGCGGAGTATCAGTCACTTGTGAGTTGACTGAACCACTGCTATCGGGGGCAAGCCCCCTCCCACATGTGTTTTGTGGTGTTGCTGATACTTTATTCCAGGCATAAAAAAAGCCGGTTATCTTGCGATACGCGGCGTTTGTTTACCCGGTGCGTTGGTATATTCGCTGATTATTTAAGTGCTGACACGCGCTTCAAAATCGGCAGAGATCCAAATGTGGGAGGGGGCTTGCCCCCGATAGCGGCGTATCAGTCACTTGTGAGTTGACTGAACCACTGCTATCGGGGGCAAGCCCCCTCCCACATGTGTTTTGTG
>NZ_CVTO01000159.1:37132-57463 GCF_900004715.1 Pseudomonas sp. 24 E 13 | reverse complement strand
TCAGTCACTTGTGAGTTGACTGAACCACTGCTATCGGGGGCAAGCCCCCTCCCACATGTGTTTTGTGGTGCTGCTGATACTTTATTCCAGGCGTAAAAAACCGCGTAACCTGCGATACGCGGCGTTTGTTTACCCGGTACAGGATTACCGTGTTGGTATATTCGCTGGTTGTCTAAGTGCTGACACACGCTTCAAAATCGGTAGAGATCCCAATGTGGGAGGGGGCTTGCCCCCGATAGCGGAATATCAGTCACTTGTGAGTTGTCTGAACCACTGCTATCGGGGGCAAGCCCCCTCCCACATGTGTTTTGTGGTGTTGCTGATACTTTATTCCAGGCATAAAAAACGCCGCGTATCTTGCGATACGCGGCGTTAGCTACATCAACACACCGTTAAGCTTGAATCACCGGGATGTTGGCGCTTGCCGCGATCTTGCGGAACTCGGCAATCTGGTCGAAGTTCAGGTAGCGGTAGACGTCACTGGCCATGGTGTCCAGTTTCGCTGCGTAGCCCATGTACTCTTCGACAGTCGGCAGGCGACCCAGGGTAGAAGCCACTGCCGCCAGCTCAGCCGAAGCCAGGTAGACGTTGGCGCCATCGCCCAGACGGTTCGGGAAGTTACGGGTCGACGTCGACACTACAGTCGAATTCGGTTCTACGCGTGCCTGGTTACCCATGCACAGCGAGCAGCCCGGCATTTCCATACGCGCGCCAGCCTTGCCGTAGATGCCGTAGTAGCCTTCTTCGGTCAACTGGTGAGCGTCCATCTTGGTCGGCGGCGACAGCCACAGACGGGTTGGCAGCTGGCCCTTGACCTGTTCCAGCAGCTTGCCGGCAGCGCGGAAGTGACCGATGTTGGTCATGCACGAACCGATAAACACTTCGTCGATCTTCTCACCGGCAACGCTGGACAGCAGACGGGCGTCGTCCGGGTCGTTCGGTGCGCAGAGGATCGGCTCGTTGATTTCGGCCAGGTCGATCTCGATGACTTCGGCGTATTCGGCGTCGGCATCGGCTTCCATCAGCTCAGGGTTGGCCACCCAGGCTTCCATCGCTTGGGCGCGACGTTCCAGGGTACGCGCATCACCGTAGCCTTCACCGATCATCCAGCGCAGCAGGGTGATGTTGGAGTTCAGGTACTCGGTGACGGAGTCCTTGGACAGCTTGATGGTGCAACCGGCAGCCGAACGTTCGGCCGAGGCGTCGGACAGCTCGAAAGCCTGCTCCAGCGTCAGGTCGTTCAGGCCTTCGATTTCCAGGATGCGGCCGGAGAAGGCGTTTTTCTTGCCTTTCTTCTCTACGGTCAGCAGGCCAGCCTGGATCGCGTAGTAAGGAATGGCGTGCACCAGGTCACGCAGGGTGATGCCAGGCTTCATCTTGCCTTTGAAGCGCACCAGGATCGATTCCGGCATGTCCAGTGGCATCACGCCAGTGGCTGCGGCAAACGCCACCAGGCCGGAACCGGCCGGGAAGGAGATGCCCATCGGGAAGCGGGTGTGGGAGTCACCACCGGTACCCACGGTGTCCGGCAGCAGCATGCGGTTCAGCCAGCTGTGGATGATGCCGTCGCCTGGACGCAGCGATACACCGCCACGGGTCATGATGAAGTCAGGCAGGGTGTGGTGGGTGGTCACGTCGATCGGCTTGGGATAGGCCGCGGTGTGGCAGAACGACTGCATCACCAGGTCGGTCGAGAAGCCCAGGCACGCCAGGTCTTTGAGTTCATCACGGGTCATTGGACCGGTGGTGTCCTGGGAGCCGACGGTGGTCATCTTCGGTTCGCAGTACGTACCTGGACGAACGCCTTTGCCTTCCGGCAGGCCGCATGCCTTGCCGACCATTTTCTGTGCCAGGGTGAAGCCTTTGCCGGTGTCGACAGGCGCTTCAGGCAACTTGAACAGATCGGTAGGGCCCAGGCCCAGTTCGGCACGGGCCTTGTCGGTCAGGCCGCGACCGATGATCAGCGGAATACGGCCGCCGGCGCGCACTTCGTCCAACAGCACCGGGGTCTTCATTTCGAAGGTGGTGATGACTTCGTCGGTGCCGTGCTTGCAGACTTTGCCAGCATGGGGGTACAGGTCGATCACGTCGCCCATGTTCATGTTGCTGACGTCGAACTCGATCGGCAGTGCGCCCGCATCTTCCATGGTGTTGTAGAAGATCGGTGCGATCTTGCTGCCGAAGCAGAAGCCGCCGGCGCGCTTGTTCGGCACGTAAGGTACGTCGTCGCCGAAGAACCACAGCACCGAGTTGGTGGCCGATTTACGCGACGAACCGGTACCGACCACGTCACCGACGTAGGCGATCGGGAAGCCCTGGCCGCGCATCTCTTCGATTTGCTTCATCGGGCCGGTCTTGCCTTGCTCGTCCGGCACGATGCCTTCGCGGGCCATTTTCAGCATGGCCAGGGCGTGCAGCGGGATATCAGGGCGGGACCAGGCGTCCGGGGCAGGGGACAGATCGTCGGTGTTGGTTTCGCCGGTGACCTTGAACACGCGCAGGCTGATCTTGTCGGCCAGGGTAGGGCGGTTGCGGAACCACTCGCCGTCGGCCCAGGACTGGATCACGCCCTTGGCGTGTTCGTTGCCGTTGCGGGCTTTTTCCGCCACGTCGTGGAAGGCGTCGAACATCAGCAGGGTGTGCTTGAGCTGGGCGGCCGCGACAGGCGCCAGGGTGGCGTCGTCCAGCAGCTCGACCAGCGTCACGATGTTGTAGCCGCCCTGCATGGTGCCAAGCAGTTCAACCGCGCGCTTTTTGTCGATCAGGGGGGAGGTGGCTTCGCCTTTGGCCAGGGCGGACAGGAAGCCGGCCTTGACGTAGGCAGCTTCGTCAACGCCTGGTGGAATGCGGTTGGTGATCAGGTCAACGAGGAATTCTTCTTCGCCAGCCGGAGGATTTTTCAGCAGCTCGACCAGGCCTGCGGTTTGTTCGGCGTTAAGCGGCTGGGGAACGATACCCAGGGCGGCACGCTCTTCGATATGTTTGCGGTAGGCTTCAAGCACAGTTATTACCCTCATCAGTGGTCCCACGGGACGCTCATCCAGGAATGACCGGCACGCGTGCGCTCGGGGGCTTTTTGGGCCGCAAAGCCAGCGCTGCCGGCATTCCTTACAGAAGCTGCTTTCAAAGTTTTACGCCTGCAGAACGGAGCTGATGAGGGTTGGCGCAAGCATTGACCTACCGGGGTCAAACCTGCGCCAACACCGTTCTGAAGGAACGACTGTGCTCGTGACGCTTTGAAAACAGCTTCCAGCGGATTATTGGCGCCTTACAAGGCCGGGTGATTCTACGGCAAAAAAAATCTAAAGGTAAGTTGCGTCGCCAAGTTTGCAGGGTGATCAACCTTAGACAAAGGGCTAACATGGCGCACTGTTTCGCTGATTTGCGTGTTTTCGCCCATGCCCAACCAAACCATCAAGACCCCCTGCGTCGGCCTGTGCTCCACGGTCTACGGCGATCTCGTGTGCCGCGGCTGCAAGCGCTTTCACCACGAGGTGATCCAGTGGAATGGCTATAACGAAGAAGAAAAGCGCGCGGTCTGGCTCAGGCTCGAGCAGTTGCTGGTGCAGGTGATGGCCGGCAAAGTCGAGGTTTTCGACCCCAAGACCCTGCGCGGGCAGTTGGAACAGCGCAAGATTCGATTTGTGCCGCACCAGTCCGAATATTGCTGGGCCTACCAATTGATTGCGCGTGGGGCGCGGGTGATCAATAACCTGGAGGCCTACGGCATGGTGCTGCTACCGGAGTTTCGCGACTGGGCGCTGCCGCAGTTGCGCGATGCCATTGACCGGGAGTTCTTTATCCTTTCCGAGGCACATTACCAGCGCTATATCGCGCCGGGCTTCCTGAAAGATGCATTCGCTGACTGACAATACAACTCCAAAGTGTGGGAGGGGGCTTGCTCCCGATGGCTGAGTGTCAGTTACCAGATGCATTGGCTGACACACTGTCATCGGGGGCAAGACCCCTCCCACATTGGGTTCTCGGTGCCTGAAGGCGCGATGTCAGGACTGGGTGGCGAGTTCTTCCAGATGATCCATCAATGTCTGCGGCTTGAGCACCAGCACGTCGCTTTCCACCGCATCGAGCACCACCTCCGCCGTATTGCCGATCAACGCCCCGGAAATCCCGGTACGCGCCACGGTGCCGATGATGGTCACGGCCGCTTGCCATTTATGCGCCGCGAAGGGAATCAACACATCCGCCGGCCCTTCTTCGATATGCAGGTGTGCGTCATCCACGTCGAATTCGGCCTGGAAGGCTTTGCATTGCTCGCGATAACGCGCCGCGATGGTTTCCCTGAGCTGGAAGGTCGGGTCCGCCGCCGACAGCATCGGCGATGGATGCGCGCTGATGACGTGCAACTGCGCCTTGGCCAGGCTCGCGATATCGAAACCGTGGTCGATGATGGCGTTATGCAGCGCACGGTGTTCGCTGTCGGTATTGCCCACGTCGATGGCCGCCAGAATCACCCGTTCTGCCCAGGGCGTAGCGGTCTTGACCAGCAGCACGGGCGTTGGGCAATAGCGCAGCAGTTTCCAGTCCGCCGGGGCCAGCAGGGCCTTTTTCAACGGGCTGTCGGGTAAGTGCTGCTTGATCACCAGCCCGCAGCCCTCGGCCTGCTGCACCTCGATGATGGTTTCATGCAGGCTGTCGTTCCACGCCTGTTCGGTGGAAACGCTATACCCATCCTCCTGCAGACCGGACTTGAGCAGGCTCAGCAGCGCCGAATGCTCATGCTTCCTGTCACACACCAGCAGATGCAAGTGCGCGCCGGTGACCCCGGCGATCAGCTTGGCGCGCTTGAGGGCCAGGCTCTCGGAATGCTCGGGCTCGATGACCACCAGTATGCTGCGGATGGCTTGCATGGTCGGATCTCCAGGAAGGGGCCTGGAACAACTATAGTTGCTGCTGGCCTGGTGTCATCTTGATGTACATCAAGGCCCATGGCTGGCGGTCTGCAGCGGGGTCGGTATAATCGGCGCCCTTTTGTGATCCTTTGCCCGTGAGCCCGATGATCCTGCCCGAAATCCACGAATTCCTCGGCTGCCGCACCCCTGATGCCTGGGTGCAGGCCGCGCTGGCCGATCAGGACACCCTGCTGATCGATCACAAGAACTGCGAATTCAAAGCCGCCAGCACCGCCCTGAGCCTGATCGCCAAGTACCACGGCCACGTCGACCTGATCAATATGATGTCGCGCCTGGCCCGTGAAGAACTGGTGCATCATGAGCAGGTCATGCGCCTGATCAAGAAACGCAAGGTCGAGCTGCGTCAATTGTCCGCCGGCCGCTACGCCTCGGGCTTGCGCAAGGTGGTGCGCAACCATGAGCCGGTCAAACTGGTGGATACCCTGGTGGTGGGTGCCTTCATCGAAGCGCGCAGCTGCGAGCGTTTCGAAGCGCTGGTGCCGCATTTGGATGAAGAACTCGGCAAGTTCTACTTCGGTTTGCTCAAAAGCGAAGCACGGCACTTCCAGGGCTACCTGAAATTGGCGTACCAGTACGGTGACGCCAAGGACATCGGCCAGGTGATCGAGCGGGTGAGGGCGGCCGAGCAGGCACTGATCGAGTCACCCGACGTCGAGTTCCGCTTTCACAGTGGCGTGCCAGCCTGAGGCCACGGCCACGCCGATCAAGGCGCTGATTGCGCTCAGCAGCAGGATGACCGTTTGCGTGCCGAAGGGCGCGGCCAGCACGGCAATCATCAGGCCCGCCAAGGGCTGGGCCAGATTGTTGAGCAAGGTGATCACGCCCACTGTCTTGCCGAAATCCTGCACCGGTATGACCCGCTGACGCATGCTGCGCATGTACACGTTGAACATCTTGTCGAACCCGCTCACCAGCAGGAAGCCCACGGCGTACGCCCACAGGCCGGGGCTGATGGCGGTGACCAGCGCGCCAACGACAATCATCGAATACGACAGCCCGCCGAGCGCCTTCAGCGCCAGGGTCGAACGCGCCAGGTAAAACAGAATCACCAGGGTCACCACCGCGCCGGCGGCCTGCAGCAGGGCGTAGGCGTCTTTATCGGCCGCGTATTGCCCGGTGACCATCGCCGCCGATGTGGCCAGCGTGACCCCGACAATCAGGTTCACACCCACCGCCAGGGTAATGATGCGTTTCAACGCCATCCGGTTGCGGATGTGGCCGAAGGCGGTACGCAAGGGTTGCAGCCAGATACCTGCGGGTTGTTCGTGGAGGGGCAGGTCCACCGTGGTGTTGCGCTGCCAGACTCGCATCGCCAGGTCCGCCAGCACAAACAGCGCGGCGATTGCCAGCACCACCCAGGGCCACTGCCAGACTTCCAGCATCAACGCCGCCACCAAAGGCCCGAGTACCAGGCCGCTCTGGTCGGCGATCTGTGAATAGGACAAGGTCTTGGCGTAGGTGTAGTGGTGGAAGATATGCGGCATCACCACCTCCCGCGCCATGATGCCCTGGGTGGTCAATACTCCGCACACCGCAGACAGGATCACCAGCCACTGGATACCGTCGAACAGCCCGTACAGCGCAACCGCCATCGCGCAGGCCAGGGCCCGATACACTTGACTGACATGCAGGATGCGCACCGGGGAAAACCGGTCGCACAAGGCCCCGCATACGGGGAATGCCAGGTAGCGCGGCAGCGATTCGACAAAGAACGCCAGGCCTGCCCACGACACACTCCGGGTCGTCTGGAACACCACCAGCGGCACGATGAACAACAGGATCTGGTCCGCCAGCCGCGACAGGAACATCGAAAAAAAGAACGCCAGGTAATCCCTGCGCATATGACTCCCTGTGAATGGCGTAAAAGATTGCAGGCTATTTGTTAAAAACTCTTAAAAGCATGAAGCTTGCCGACACGGTACACGGGCGCTGCTCTTCTCGACCAGCTTGCCACCTATAATGCCGGCCTTTCAATCTGCGTTCGTACACTGGGAACTTATGGAAAACCTGGGGCTGGGCAAGGTCTTGCTCGTCGAAGACGACGAGAGGCTGGCAGGGCTGATCGCGCATTTTCTGTCGCAACACGGTTTCGAGGTGCGGGTGGTGCACCGGGGCGACCTGGCCCTGGATGCGTTTCTGGCGTTCAAGCCGAAAATGGTCGTGCTCGACCTGATGCTGCCGGGCCAGAGCGGGTTGCATGTGTGCCGGGAGATTCGCAGTGTGTCGGATACGCCCATTGTGATCCTGACGGCCAGGGAAGATGATCTGGACCATATCCTCGGCCTTGAGTCCGGCGCTGACGATTACGTGATCAAGCCGATCAAGCCACCGGTGCTGCTCGCCCGTTTGCGCGCGTTGCAACGGCGCCAGGCGCCCGAGCCCGTGGTGCGCGGCGCCCTGGCGTTTGGCCGGTTGTCGATTGATCGCAGTTGTCGGGTGGTCAGGCTGGGCGATGAGCAGATCGACCTCACCACCATGGAGTTCGAGTTGCTGTGGCTGCTGGCGAGCAACGCCGGAACCACCCTTTCGCGCGACGACATTCTCAATCGTATGCGCGGTATTGCCTTCGATGGCCTGAATCGCAGCGTCGACGTGTATATCAGCAAACTGCGCGGCAAGCTCAATGACAACCCGCGGGAGCCGGTGTGCATCAAGACCATCTGGGGCAAGGGCTACCTGTTCAATGCGTTCGCGTGGGAGGTTTAGGTGCTGCGCCTGTACCTGCGTCTCTATGTGATCCTCGCGCTCGGCCTGGCCGGGGCAATCTGGCTGGTCAATTACGGCCTGGACGCGTACATGCCCGAGTCCAACGAGACCTATAACCGAGAGGCCTTGCGGGGCCCGGCGTGGGCCCTTGTGGAGCAACTGCGGCCGGTGCAGGGCGCGGCGCGCCAGGCACGCCTGGATGAGCTGCAACCGCATTATGGCCTGCGTCTGAAACTGGTGCAGCGCGGCGCCCAGCACCTGAGCGAGCGTGAACAGAAGCTGCTTGCCAATGATCAGGTGGTGGTGCGCGAGGACTTCATGAAGTTTCTCGCGCCTATCGACGACGGCGCGCAATTGCTTGAGATTCGACTGCCGGAAGAGCCCACGTGGCTGTACCTGTGGGCCTATGGCTTGCTCGGCGTGAGCCTGGCTATCGTCCTGTACTTCTGGGTGCGCCCGCACTGGCGCGACCTGGAACACATCCGCCTGGCGGCGCAGCGCTTCGGCGACAACGACCTCGGCTCGCGCATTCTGCTGCCGCGCCGCTCTACCGTGCGCGCACTGGCCGGGCACTTCAACCAGATGGCCGAGCGCATCGAAAGCCTGATCGCCAACCAGCGCGAGCTGACCAATGCGGTGTCCCACGAACTGCGCACGCCGATTGCGCGCTTGTCCTTTGAACTGGATCAGCTCAAGCAGCAGGCCGATCCACGCCAACGCCGCCAGTTGATCGCCGATATGTACGCCGACCTTGGCGAGCTGGAAGAGATGGTCTCCGAACTGCTGACCTATGCCAGCCTGGAGCGCGGCGCGACCCAGGTTACCCGCGAAAATATCGAGGCCCAGAGCTGGCTGGACAGCGTGATCGGCAGCGTGACGCTGGAGGCCGAGGCGGCGGGCGTGCAATTGTCGCTGCGCACCTGTGAAGTCGATGTTATTCAGATCGAGCCGCGCTTTATGGCGCGGGCGCTGATCAACCTGCTGCGCAATGCGATCCGTTATGCCGATCGCCGCGTGGAAGTGTCGCTGGTGAAGTTCGGCAGCGGCTATGAAGTGCGGGTCGATGACGACGGCCCGGGCGTGCCGTTGGAGGGGCGCACCAAGATTTTCGAGCCCTTCCTGCGCCTGGATACCAGCCGCGACCGCCGCACAGGCGGCTTTGGCTTGGGCCTGGCGCTGGTCAAGCGGGTCAGCCAGTGGCACGGCGGGCAGGTGCACGTGCTGGATTCGGAGTGGGGCGGGGCGTCGTTTCGGATGACGTGGGCGTATGCTGATCCGGCAAAATCAAAGGCCAGTCTCTAAAAGACTGGCAGGGTGTTAGCGTCCAAATTTTTGTGGCAGGTAGTTCACCGTGGTGTCCTGCCATACTACCGGTTTGTCAGGAGGGGCCATGTTGATACGAATGGTGCTTCCATGGGTTTTTACGATGTCAGGCGTGACTTGCAATTTACCATACATGGCCTCCATCATTTCACGCGCTTTTCTATCCACCGCATGCATACCAAGGTGCGGTGAGGCTTGAGAGATCGCCTCTCGAGCTTTCTTCAGGTCGTGCGCCATTGGCGTTGAGCCGTGACTCATGAATACCGGTCCCTCAAACGCTTTTACTGGCCTTTTTATTTCTTGTTGAAACAGACGTGCGAAGGGTCTGTGACGCCCATTGGCCGAATAGCAAATCAACAAACGCACATTATGATATTTGGACGGATCCACACCTTTGCTGCGTAGCAACTTGACCAGCCCGGGAGCATCATAGGGAACATTGTCCACATAGGCGCGTGTACCTGTGCCGAACCCTTGATCCATTGCATTGGGCTTGCGCCCGTGGGCAACAATGTTAAGTCGCTTCTTGCCTTTATAGACATCGGAGAATGTATGCATCTCATGGCCCAGCATTTTTAGATCTTTCATCGGGCCACCCAACTGAATCACGTTATCGCGCCCTAACGCCGTGTCCAGTGCGCGTTCCCGCTGCGCAAGGCCGCCACCGCTCGGACCCGGCAATGCATCATCAATATGAGCATGCGGGGTGTAGTTCTCAAGTGGCTTGCCATACGATTTGTTCTTCACAGGATCGAACGCATGCCATTTCCCAGTTTTGCCGTCCAACTTGGCCGGTGCAGACAAGGTTGCACTGCCTTTTTTATAGGTGCCCTCGACCACATCGTGACGGGAAGCAAACTTGGACAGTTCATAGCGTCCGGTCCGGGCGCGGGTCAGGTTCCTGAATGGCCCATTGGAGGCATAAGCAGAAATGTTGCGTGTGTTTTTGAACAGTTGGCCACCGAATGTTCGAGCGCTCCTGAGCTGAGAGGGCACTGAGGATAGCCCTCGAACTGCTTTCGGCAAACCCAGTGCGAGCAGCATGACGCCATCAAATACAAGTGAGATGGTCGCTTCTTGCCAGTCGCCCTGAATCGCCTTCCGGATCCCGGACGCAAGCGGGATGGTACCCAGTAAAGCGTTGGTATTGGCTTCGTGGTCGCCGTCTTCTTCGTCAAACTTGGTGGTGTGATGGGCGGCGGCGGTCAGGGCTTTCAAGTCGTAGTCCTGATAGGAATAACGGGTAACCAGGTTAGCGAGAAACTGGCTGCGCGGGCTGTTATAGGAAAAAGGAATAGCCGCTTCACTTGGAACTTTGGCTTGTAAATCCTGAGCCCGTATCTGGGCGTCGACCAGCGGCTCGACAATCACGTTTTTGTAGGTGAATCCTGTCACCGAGTTTGTATTTTTTTCTTTCCATTTGCCTTGCAAGCCGGCGATGGTGGAACTTGAGCGTATGTAATTTTTGGCGGGATTGAATTCATAGGTGATTGTGCGCCCTCGATGGGTCGCTTTGATCAGCAGGGGTTCGTCGATGTTGCTTTTTTGCGGCTTGGGGTATGAAAGACTGGTGTAGCTTGCGATTCCGGTGGCTGTGAATTTTTCAATCGGCCTTTGACGAAGTATTTCGAGGCTCCCATATTCCAGTTGCTGTCGATCGGCCAGGGGCAATTGCGCAATCAGATGCTTGGTGAGTTTGGTCAATGAACTCGTTCTGCGCCGTTCGAAATCCGCCAGTTCGGTTTGGTGAAGGTCTTTTATATCGGGAAGGATGCTGAGCGCCTGGATCGCTCCGGTCGGAACCTTCTGCTGGTCGGATGAGTACCACTCCTGATTGTCTTTCAGGTCCTCAAGGTTTTGGGAGAGACTCAGGTCCAGCAGCGAATACGGGCCATAAGTGACGTCCCACGGCACCGTATTCAATGCATTACTGGTTCTGTCCGCGGCTCGGGTGATGACCTTGGCGGTGAGGTCGACATTTTTAATATGCTTGCCCATCAGTTCCAACGCCTTGTCCTTCAGAAGGGGCAGGGGCGCGCTCAAGTCGGTGCTGACAGTCGTCAGCCCGGCCATCACCCCGGAGAACGTGCTGTGCGCCGCGTTCAATTGCTGGGCCGAATAGTCGCCCGTCGTGGAGGCCGGCAGGACCCCGAACATCAATGCCCAATCGATCAATGCGTCCTGCTTGACCTCATCGAGCAGCTGTTCATCCTCGTCCGTGATGGGTTCCAGACTGCCGTAGTTTGCCACCTGGTCAAAGGTCATGTTTGCGCAACTGCCGGGGCTCTTTGCCTCGATGAAGGCTGCCGTGACTTTCAGGCTGAACCAGCTGGGCGAGCCGTAGGTCACGTAGTTGGGAATATCTTTGACCAACAGTTCAGGCGGGGCCAACAGATAGGTGGCCGTGGGCGCCAAATCAGGGTTTGCGCGCCCGCTGGACACCAGGTGTTGCTCAAGGCCTTGGCGGATAGTCTGTAACGGCTTGCCGTAAAAGGCTTTGTCGGCCAGATCATAGCCGGCCACTTCGTTTCTCTTGGCGGGTTCCATCCAGGATGGAGAGCCCAGTCCCAACGCCATCGCTGCCAAGACCCAGTCGGAACTGTCTTTATCCTCTGCGGCCCCCATCTTCTTTTGGAGGGCGGCTTCCAACTCCCTGGCTTTGGGTGAAGCGAGAATCTCCCTCAATATTTGGCGAGGATATTGAAGCTGCTGGGAGGTGAAGTGCAGGTTTTTTGTCAGGTAATTAAAGGCCCCCCCGGTTCTATCGCTGGCGTGCGTGCCGCCGAGTCCTGGCAGTTGCAAATTGTTATAGGCGATGTGCGAGTAAACCTGCTTTTGTTCATACAGGCTCAGAGGCACCGCCCAACCCAAGGCACCCTTGAAGTTGCCATCGGGCGGGGCCAGCAGGACGTCATGCTTGAGGTGTTCAATAAGGATTTTTATCTCATCTTTCGTTTCCGGAATCTTACGGCCGCTATCGGCGATGAATTTTTCAATGCTGACATTATCCTCGGGCGTCAACTGCGCGTCCTGGAAGTACCAGGAAGCGGGGTCGATCTGTACGTGGTTACTCTGCAGAAACTCCTTGATCCGGGCTTTTTCGATGCGCTCGGCAGCCTCGGGCGTCTGCGGCTCGGCGATGAAATGCGGCCGGGTGTCAGCGGGCTCGGGCGCGGGGCTGAGTGCCTTGCCCAGCTGCTGGAACAGTCGGTTTTTATTGTTGATATCGCCCAGCGTCTTTTGTTGCCGCTCGAGGGTCTCTTCAGATCCTCTCTCAAGCTGTGCGCTTGACAGGGAGGTATCGGGCATCGGAAACGCGCCTTCCTGTTTCAGCTCATTTGCGCGGTCCACGGCCTGCTGCCGGGTATCAGGAAAAGATTCGCCGTAAAACTTGGCGATCTCGGAAAGCGTGGCAGGACGCTCGGCGTGTGCGCTGGGGGAGGACTGGCCAGGGGCAGGCACTACGACGGAGCTGCGATCGCCTGTCAAGGTGCTCGCGGCTTGCATGATCAGCCGCCAGGAGTCCGGCATCGGTTTGCCCTGTCCAGGGCTGAACACCTGCAGTTGCGCAGGATAATGATGGGACCGGGGTTTGAGCGTCGCTGTGATGTGTTCCTGTGACCCGCCCGATTGAGGGGAGATACGTATGGGCTTGGAGCGATCAATGTTATTGAAGTCCGCCCATTGCTGAAAGTCGGGCCCTGCGAGCAGGTCATCCAGGTGCTGGCGCCATTGTCCGAACTTTGAGTCGAGAGAGACGGGTAACACCGGGGTGTCGTATTTGCCGCCACTCGCGTCAACTGCCGCATTGACCAGCTCGGCCGCATAAGCGGCGGCAAGTTGGCTTTCCGCTTTGTAACCTGGTGAGCGCTTGATCAGCTCAATCCATGAAGGGGTCGGGGTATCGTGCTCGGCAAGCGAAACCGCCGTGGCCGTATTCGCTGCAGCGGGCTCGGTGGAAGAGGGTTGCTCGGTAGGAAGATGTTCTGCAGTGCGTTGAGAGATAACGGGCATCGCTGGACTCCAGAAAGGCGACTTAGCTACCGCACGTTTCGTACGTGCGGCAGTGCTAATCCGTCGTCGATTTCCGAAAGCACGTTCCCGCTTTGACTATTGCAAGATTTTTACCGAGCTACCCAACCCCATCCGTACAGGTTTTGTGCCAGGCGTCAGTGATCAATCGCGCTCAAGATCGCATGGGCCACTTTCACCCGCTCGGCATTCGGGTAGTTCCTGTTCGCCAGGATCACCACGCCGATGTCCCTGCTCGGCACATAGGCCACGTAGGCGCCGAAGCCACTGGTAGAACCGGTCTTGTTGTACAGCACGTTGCCGGGTTGCGCCTGGGCCGGTTTCAGCCAGTTGACCCGGTGCGGCTCCATCGCCATCGGCGTTGAGTTGCCGTCGATCAACGTTTGCACGGTGATGGGGTAGGGGTAGCGTTCCCAGCCCAGGCCCTGGGTCATGTCGCCGACCGTGTAGTAACCGGTGTGGGTGGTGGCGATCGCCTGTTGCAGCGCCTTGCTCAAGGTCTCGGGGTGCATGTTCAGCATTACGTAGCCCGCCAGGTCCTGGGCGCTGGTCTTGATACCGTAGGCTTCACTGTCCAGTGCGCCGGCGCCCACGCGCACCGGCTTTTCCTGTTTATCGTAGCCTTGGGCATAGCGGCCGAGCTGGTCGGCAGGCACGTTGATATGGGTGTTTTTCAGGCCCAGCGCCGGGAGCAGCGTCTGCTCCATGGCGACGTTGAACGGCTGGCCCAGGCTTTTGGCCGCGAGGTAGCCGAACAGGCCAATGCTCGGGTTGGAGTAGAGACGCTGTGTGCCGGGGCTGTAACCGGGTTGCCAGTGGGTGTAGTAACCGAGCATGGTCGCGGCGCTGTCGGCTGCCGGCGGGAATTGCAACGGCAGGCCGCCCGCTGTGTAGGTCGCCAGTTGCAACAGGCTGATGCGGTCGAACGCGCTGCCGGCCAGTTCGGCCCAGTGCTGGCTGGCGCTGTCCGATAGCTTCAGCTTGCCGCTGGCCAGGGCATAGCCGCCGAGCGTTGCGGTGAAGGTCTTGGTCACTGAGCCGACTTCGAACAGCGTGTCTTGAGTGACAGGTTGCTTGCTCTCCTTGGACGCTACGCCGTAGTTAAAGTATTGCGCCTGACCGTTCCTGACCACGGCCACCGACAGTCCGGTAATGTGCTGCTGCTGCATGAGCGGTTTGACATTGCTGTCGACCACATTGCGCAGGTCAGCAACGGCCATGCAAGGGCCAGAGACCAGCAATAACGATAAAATCAGGAGGTTTCGTACGCTAAGACAGGATTTTTCGTGCATGTTATTTTCGCTTCCATGTAACGGGTTGACGAATGCCGGGGGCCTGCGCGGGCGTCGCCAATCTAGGCGTTAACGGGAAGCGGTACAAACGATGATATCTTGCACGAGCCATTAGAAAAAATAGGGCCAAGCATGCTGCGCTCCCATCTCCCCCTCAATGCCCTGCGCGCTTTCGAGGCATCCGCCCGGCACCTGAGCTTCACCCGGGCTGCCATCGAGTTATGTGTGACTCAGGCGGCGGTCAGCCACCAGGTTAAAAGCCTGGAAGCGCAGCTCAATGTCACCCTGTTCAAACGCCTGCCGCGCGGGCTTATGCTCACGAGCGAAGGCGAAACCCTGCTGCCGGTGCTGCGCGAATCGTTCGACCGCATTGCCCATACGCTGGGCCAGTTCGAGGCCGGGCATTACCGCGAGGTGCTGACGGTCGGCGCCGTCGGGACCTTTGCGGTGGGCTGGCTGTTGGCGCGCTTGCCGGATTTCCAAAGCCGCTACCCGTTTATCGATCTGCGCCTGTCCACGCACAACAACCGCGTCGATGTTGCCGCCGAAGGCCTGGATTACGCGATCCGTTTCGGTTCCGGCGCCTGGCACGGCACCGATGCCTGCCAACTGCTGGAAGCACCGCTCAGCGTGCTCTGCGTACCCCACCTTGCCGAACAGTTGCACACCCCGGCCGACCTGTTGAAACACACGTTGCTGCGCTCCTACCGCGCCGATGAATGGAGCCTGTGGTTCCAGGCCGCCGGGTTACCCGCAGACACTTTATTGCCGCGCAGCATTGTGTTCGATTCGTCGTTGGCAATGATGGATGCGGCGTTGCAGGGCGTCGGCGTGGCACTTGCGCCGGCGCTGATGTTTTCGCGGCAACTGGAGCGCGATGTGATTCGCCAGCCTTTCGAGGTGCAGATCAGCACCGGCAGTTACTGGCTGACGCGCCTGCAGTCACGGGCCGAAACCTCGGCCATGCTGGCGTTCAAGCAGTGGCTGGGAACGCTTGTAATAGAGCCCCGAGCGATATCACTGAAACAAAATGAAACATTTTCGCGGGCCGATCCTCTACCGTAGCCCCGCACATGAGTCAGTTCATGAAAATTCCGCGTCCGTCATCTCGCATGCCTCACCTTACCCAACTGCGTAACTTGAAAATGGCCCGGTCGGCCCATGCCTATGTGCGTGGCAGTACGGTGCAATTTTACGAGTGGCTGCACAGTCAGTCAGGTCGCCGTCTGCCCCATGGGCCGGCGATCTGGATCTGCGGTGACTGCCATGCCGGCAACCTCGGCCCGACCGGCGACAACAATGGGCGCATCGACATGCACATCCGCGATCTCGACCAGACCGTGATCGGCAACCCCGCGCACGACCTGGTCCGCCTGGCGCTTTCGTTGGCGACCGCCGCGCGCGGGTCCGATTTGCCCGGTGTCACCACTGCGCGCATGCTCGAAGAAATGATGGTGGGCTATGCGCAGGCGTTCAAGGATAAGCCCGATGAGGCACCGCCACGCCCTTCTCAAGTCAAGGCCGGGATGCGCAGCGCGGTCGAGCGCACCTGGAAGAACCTGGCCCGGGAACGCATGGATGCGGTGCGCCCTACCATTCCCCTGGGCAAGCACTTCTGGTCGCTGTCGCGTGCGGAAAAAAGCGCGTTGGCGGCGGTCTGCGCCTCCGATGACATCCAGCAGTTGGTGACGTCGTTGAAGGGGCGACCCAAGGACGCCAACGTCGAATTGCTGGACTCGGCCTATTGGGTCAAGGGCTGCAGTTCGCTCGGCTTACTGCGCTATGCCGCATTGCTCGGGGTGGGCGACAAAGACGACCGGGAATATTGCCTGATCGATATCAAGGAAGCTGTTGGCGCTGCCGCTCCACGGGCGGCCCGCGCCAAAATGCCGCGCGACAATGCGCGCCGGGTGGTGGAGGGCGCTCGTCAGTTGTCGCCCGGGTTGGGCGGGCGCATGCTGGCGACACGGTTCCTGGACCACGGTTTTTTCATCCGCGAACTGTTGCCCCAGGACATGAAGCTGGAGCTGGATCAATTGAGTGAAATCGACGCCATGCATGCCGCCGGTTATCTGGCCCGCGTTGTCGGTGTGGCCCACGCCCGCCAAATGGACCGAGCCACGCGCAAGGCCTGGATGGCCGTATTGCAGGAAAATCGCTCGCGTCAGCTGGATGCGCCGTCGTGGCTCTGGACCAGCGTGGTGCAGTTGGTGGGCAGCCATGAGCAGGGCTACCTCGACCACTGCCGCCGGTATGCCCTGGAGCACTAGACCAGGTATTTACGAAACCACCCCAGGGTGCGCTCCCAGGCCAGGTTCGCCGCCGCCTCGTCATAACGTGGCGTCGAATCATTATGAAAACCGTGGTTGGCGCCCTTGTAGATATACGCCTCGTAGGTCGTGCCTGCGGCCTTCAGCGCCTGCTCGTAGGCTGGCCAACCCTCATTGATGCGCGCATCCAGCTCACCGTAATGCAGCATGATCGGCGCCTTGATGCGTGGCACGTCCCTGGCCTCGGGCTGGCGTCCATAGAACGACACGGCCGCGCCCAGCTCCGGGTAGGCCACTGCCGCTGCGTTGGTCACGCCGCCGCCATAACAGAAGCCGGTGATGCCGACTTTGCCGGTGCTGCTGTCGTGGTGCATCAGCCACTCGATGGCGGCGAAGAAGTCGTTCATCAGCTTGGTCGGGTCGACGGTCTGCTGCAGGGCCACGCCTTTTTCATCGTTACCGGGGTAGCCGCCCACCGAGGTCAGGCCATCCGGCGCCAGGGCGATAAAGCCGGCCTTGGCCAGGCGCCGTGCGACGTCTTCGATATAGGGGTTCAGACCACGGTTTTCATGCACCACCACTACCGCAGGTAACTTGCCGACGGCCTTGGCCGGCCGCACCAGGTAGCCGCGTACGGTGCCGTTACCCTTGGGTGACGGGTAGGTGATGTAGTCGGCGACGATGTCGGGATCGGTGAATTTCACCTGCTCGGCCAGCGCATAGTTGGGGCTCAGGGCTGCGAGCAGGGCCGAGGCGGTCAGGCCACCCAGGGTAAACAGCGCGGCGCGGTCGAGAAATTCGCGGCGGTTAAGCCTGCCGTGGGCGTAGCCGTCGTAGAGTTCCAGCAGTTCGGGCGCAAAGTCTTTGGCGGTGAGACGCGTCATCGGTGCAGTCCTCGATTGGCAATAGGGCGGGGGACGACACTTCTGTTTAGCAGGCCTTGGGCCGTCGCGCTAGCGTGCGAACCTTTTGGCTCCGGCCACGCAACCGATCACCGCCAACGTGACCACCAGCATCCCCAGGCTCACCTGCTCATGCAACAGGCCCGCCGCCAGGGCCAGGCCGAAGAACGGTTGCAGCAGCTGCAACTGGCCGACTGCGGCAATGCCTCCCTGGGCCAGGCCGCGATACCAGAACACAAAGCCGATCAACATGCTGAACATGGCCACGTAACCCAGGCTCAGCCAAGCCGGCAGGCTGATGCCGGTGAACGAGGCGGGTGCCAGCAGCAGGCTCAACGGCGCGACGATGGGCAGCGCCGCCACCAGGGCCCAGCAAATCACCTGCCAGCCGCCGAGGCTACGTGACAGCGTGGCGCCTTCGGCATAGCCCAGGCCGCAGACCAGCACCGCCAACAGCATCAGCACATCCCCGGCGGGCGCGGCGCTCAGGCCCTGGGCGAAGGCGTAACCCACCACCAGCGCACTGCCCAGCAGCGAAAACAACCAGAACACCCGCCCTGGCCGCTCACCGCCGCGCAGTACAGCGAAAAGGGCCGTTGCCAGTGGCAGCAGGCCGATAAACACAATGGAGTGCGCCGAGGTCACGTATTGCAGCGCGAGCGCGGTCAGCAACGGAAACCCGATCACCACGCCGAGCGCGACGATGGCCAAGGGCGCCCATTGTTGGCGGGTGGGGCGTTTTTCCTTGAACCTCCGCAGCAGGCACATCCCCAGGATGGCCGCGAGTGTCGCGCGGATCATGGTCAAGAACACCGGGTCGAACTCCATCACCGCCAGGCGTGTGGCCGGTAACGAGCCGCTGAAAATCACCACGCCGATAAAACCGTTGATCCAGCCCTGGGTGCGGGTGTCCAGGGTGTCGAACAGGGAGGTGCGTTGCATGGCGATGTCCAAAAAAGGAAAGTTGCGTAAGCGCCATCCTAGGGACGAAGATTGGAGCAATCAAAAAATTGTCATGGATACAGCGACTATGCCGCGTGCTCGCTATAAATCCTTGGTCGATACGTTCGCCGAGGCCATTCGTTCAGGGAAGATGCCACCCGGCACACGCCTGCCCACCCACCGTCAACTCGCCGCCGACCATGGGCTGGCGCTGGCGACGGCGAGCCGGGTGTACAGCGAGTTGGAGGCGATGGGACTGGTCAGTGGTGAGACCGGGCGTGGCACCTTCGTGCGCGAGATAGCGTTGCCGCCGGGGCAGGGCAGCGGGCAGATGCCTGTGGCGACCGGCATGCTCGACCTGAATTTCAACTACCCGTCATTGCCCGGCCAGGCAGACTTGCTGCGCAACGCACTGCGCCAACTGGCGTTGTCCGGCGACCTTGAAGCGCTGTTGCGCTATCAACCCCATGCCGGCCGCCTGCATGAGCGTGCGGTGGTCGCGCGGCACCTAGTGGATCGCGGACTGGCAGCGCAGGCAGAACAGGTATTGCTCGTCAGCGGGGCCCAGCACGGCCTGGCAGTGACGATGATGGCGCTGCTCAAACCCGGCGACGTGATTGCCGTCGACGCGTTGACCTATTCGGGTTTGAAAGTGCTGGCCGAAACCCTGCACCTGGAAATCGTCGCAATCCCGGCCGGCGCCACCGGCCCGGACCTGGATCACCTGCAGGCCCTGTGCCGCAAGCGCCCGGTGCGCGCGGTCTACAGCATGCCGACCGTGCATAACCCGCTGGGCTGGGTGATGAGCCTGGCGCAGCGCGAGCGCCTGGTGGCGATCGCCCGACAGCATCAACTGATGATCATCGAGGACGCCGCCTACGCGTTTCTCGCCGAACACGCACCGCCGCCGCTGGCGACGCTGGCGCCTGAGCGCACGGTGTACGTGGGTGGGTTTTCCAAGAGCGTCGCCACTGGCTTGCGCGTGGGTTTTGTCGCGGCGCCCCTGGCGTGGGTCAAGCGCCTGGAGCGCAGCCTGATGGCAACCACCTGGAACGTACCGGGGGTGATGAGTGCGATCGCCGTGGCCTGGATCGAAGATGGCACCGTCGCGCGGCTGGAGGCGCAAAAGCGCGAAGATGCCCAGGCCCGGCAACGCCTGGCGGCGCAGGTGCTCACGGGGTTGGCCTACATCAGCCATCCTTCGTCGTATTTCCTGTGGCTTCCGCTGACCGAAGACACCCGCGCCGACCAAGTAGCCATGAGCTTGCAGCGCGAGGGCATCTGCGTATCCACCGCCGAACCGTTTGCCGTCTCCGCCCATGTACCCCATGCGCTGCGCCTGGCCCTGGGGTCGGTGTCGATGACAGCGTTACGCCAGGCATTGATGACCGTGCGCAAGGTGGTGCAATGGTGATCCGTGGCTGATTTGCGGTTATGTTGGTGCCCAGCATCCCACCCGCGAGGCATAACATGGATTTCGACTGGCACAGTGGCGTCATCACCCGCGATACACCCGTAACCCCGAGCTACAGGAATACCCAAAACGTGCGCCGTTTCATGCTTGAACACTGCGGCCCGGCATTCAAGTTCAACCGTCCATTCATGGCCTGGATACGCAACGGCGCGCCCAAGACACTGGGCGATGTGGTGGACGAGTGGCAGCGTCGCACTGCTTGAGGCTACAGCCAAAGTGTTGACGCCACTGTAGGAGCGAGCTTGCTCGCGAAAAACGTCAATGATACCGCGTGCTTCCTGAATCAACGCGGCGCCTGTGCGTTTTTCGCGAGCAAGCTCGCTCCTACACAAAGCAGCCGCGCCCACCGGTAACCACGATGCGCAGCGAGTCGCTTTTGATCTTGATCTTGATCTCAGGCGCCCCGTCAAACCACGCTGGCCGAACGCAGGCTTGAATCCGTGGGCAACCCGGCAGGAC
>NZ_CVTO01000159.1:9808-37067 GCF_900004715.1 Pseudomonas sp. 24 E 13 | reverse complement strand
ACTCGATCTGATCCAACATCCTGGTCGGCCCAGAGGCCGCCATCGGGGGCAAGCCCCCTCCCACATTTGAACCTCGGAACACGACAACTAATCGGCTTACAGCGGCGGTGTCCGCGGCGGAATTACCCGTTTGTTACCAGTGGCCTCAAACGCCGCCGCAAAGCGCAACAGCGCCGAATCATCATAGGCCCGCCCGGCAAACGTCAGCCCGACCGGCATGCCAATGTCCGCCATCACCCCCATCGGGACGGTGACCGTAGGCACGCCGAGATGGCGAATGGCAAGGTTGCCATTGGCCACCCACACGCCATTGCTCCAGGCGATATCGGCAGAAGCTTCGTTGACATCCGCATCAGCGGGCCCAACATCAGCCACAGTCGGGAACAGCACCGCGTCGAGGCGCAGGGTGTCCATCCAGTCTTCCAGGTCCAGGCGACGGGTTTGCTCAAGACCGCGCAAGCCGTCAGGCAATGTGTCGATCTCGTTCCACGGCGTGATACCGCGCTGGGCCATGCGCACGTATTCGTCCATGCCGGCGGCCAGGTCGTCTTCGCGGTTGGGCAGGGTGCCGGGGTCGTGGGGGAAGATTTTCGGGCCATCGACATCCGCCAGGCGGTTCAAGGCCGGGTCGCCGTTGGCGCGCAGGAAATCATCAAAGGCCCAGGCCGACAGTTCCCACAACTCATCGTGCAGAAACTGCCGGGGCACCAGGCCACGGGTGAACACCGTCGGCGCGCCGGGGCGGTCGCCTTCGCAATTGGACACCAAGGGGAAATCCACCTCGATGACTTCCGCGCCGGCGGCTTCCAGAGCCTGGCGCGCGGCCTGCCACAGCTCGATCACCGAGGCGCGGGTGTGGATTTTCTGCCCGGTCGGCCCGCCGATCCCCGGTTTTTCGCTGGTGCCGGCCTCGGGGTCGGCGTTGATGTACATGCGCGGCACACCGAAGCGTTTGCCGGCGAGGGCCGCGCTGCCCTCTGCGAGTTCGGCATACGATGCCGGGCGTACCGAGCTGACGCTGGGAATCGGCACCCAGGGTTGCAGGCGCCACAGGTCGCCACGGGTGTCCGGGTCGTCGGCGACCACCACGTCGAGCACTTCCAGCAGGTCCGCCATGGTGCGCGCATAGGGCACCACCACGTCCATGGTCGGGGTCAGCGGCCAGTTGCCGCGCACCGAAATCACCCCACGCGAAGGCGTGTACGCACACAAGCCGTTGTTGGAGGCCGGGCCGCGACCGCTCGACCAGGTTTCTTCGGCCAGGCCGAATGCGGCGAAGCTTGCCGCCGTCGCCGTGCCGGCGCCATTGGACGAACCCGAGGCGAACGGTGCAGTGAGGTAAGCGGCGTTGTACGGGCTTTCGGCACGGCCATAGACACCGCGCTGCATGCCGCCGTTGGCCATGGGCGGCATATTGGTCTTGCCCAGGCAGATGGCGCCGCCGGCGCGCAGGCGCTCAATGGTGAAGGCATCGCGCTGGGCGATCAGCTTGGCGAATGCCGGGCTGCCGGACGCGGCGGTGAGGCCCTTGACCAGGTAACTGTCCTTGGCGGTATAGGGAATGCCATCCAGCGGCCCCAGGGTCTGGCCTTGCGCCCGGCGTGCATCGGACGCTTGGGCTTCCTTCAAGGCGTCGGGATTGCGCACCACCACAGCATTCAGCGCGGTAGCGGTCTGCGGGCCGTCATAGGCTTCGATCCGCGCCAGGTAGGCGCGCACCAGTTCAACGGCAGTGGTGTGGCCGGATTCAAGCGCAGCGCGCAATTGGGCAATGGAGACTTCGGTAACTTGCATCAGGTTTTTTTCGCCGCCTTCGAATGGAGGTATGACGGCAGTCTACGTACAGATATTTGCCAGTGCCAGCTTACTGCTAAGGTAAGCGGCCTGATCATCCACATTGCACTCCAAGGAGGAGAACATGCCTAAACCCTACATCGCCCTGGCCGCTTTGCTCGGCTTTTCGTTGTATACCGTGGCGACGATGCTGACGGCCGAGCAATCGCTCATTGCGTTCGGCCAGGAATTGATGTCGCGGCCGGACACCGCGCAAGTGGTGATCGACCTGTACCTGATGGCGATCCTGGCGTGTGTGTGGATGTACCGGGACGCGCGCGGGCGAGGGCGCTCCGTGGCGTCGTTGATCCCCTATTTCCTGTTGACGGCGGTGTTCGTGTCGGTGGGGCCGTTGTTGTATATCGTCGTCAATGGGTTTACGCGACGCACCTAGACGACACGTACCAATGTGGGAGGGGGCTTGCCCCCGATAGCGATGTGTCAGTCGGCATCTACTTGACTGAAACACCGCCATCGGGGGCAAGCCCCCTCCCACAGAGTCAGACGCCTTTGGTCGAAGGCAAAAAGATCGTCAGGATGCCCGCCAGCGGCAGGAACGAGCAGATTTTGTAGACGTATTCGATGCCATGGTGATCCGCGAGCAAGCCCAGCAGTGCCGCGCCAATCCCGCTGAAACCGAACATCAGGCCGAAGAATATCCCGGCGATCATGCCGACATTGCCCGGCACCAGTTCCTGGGCGAACACCACGATGGCCGAGAACGCCGAGGCGATGATAAAGCCGATGACCACGCTGAGTACGGCAGTCCAGAACAGGTCCACGTAGGGCAGGGCGAGGGTGAACGGCGCGGCGCCGAGAATCGAGAACCAGATGACTTTCTTGCGGCCGATCCGGTCGCCGATCGGTCCGCCGGCGAAGGTGCCCACGGCCACCGCGCCGAGGAACAGGAACAGGTACATTTGGGAGCTGGCGACCGACAGCTGGAATTTTTCGATCAGGTAGAACGTGAAGTAGCTGGTCAGGCTGGTCATGTACCAATATTTGGAGAACACCAGCAGCGCCAGTACCACCAGGGCAAAGGTCACGCGGCCTTTGGACAAGCCGTGGGTCGCCTGGCCGCCTTGCTTGAGCTTGAACAGGTTGAGGTGGTGGCGGTACCAGCGGCTCAAGCCGTACAGCACCCCGATTGCGAACACCGCGAACAGGCCGAACCAGGCGATATGGGACTGGCCGTAGGGAATGATAATGGCCGCCGCCAGCAACGGGCCGAAGGCGCTGCCGGTGTTGCCGCCGACCTGGAAGGTCGATTGCGCCAAACCGTAGCGGCCGCCGGAGGCCAGGCGTGCCACGCGGGACGTTTCCGGATGAAACGTCGACGAGCCGACTCCCACCAACGCCGCCGCCAACAGAATCGCGGGGAAGCTGCCGACGAATGCCAGCATCAGGATGCCGATCAAGGTGCAGACCATGCCCGCCGGCAACAGCCAGGGCTTGGGGTGACGGTCGGTGTGGTAGCCGATCCACGGTTGCAGCAGGGAGGCGGTCAGTTGGAAGGTCAGGGTGATCAGGCCGACCTGGGTAAACGTCAGGCCATAGTTGGCCTTGAGCATCGGGTAGATCGACGGCAGCACGGCCTGGATCAAGTCATTGATCAGGTGCGCCAGGGCGCAGGCGCCGAGCACGCGCATGACCAGCGGGCTTATCTGGGGCGTGGTGGTTGCAGCGGCGGGTGTCGCAGTGAGGGTCGACATTCAGGCATTCCATACAAGGCAGCTAACAAGGGCAGACAGTACGTGAGCCGACGGCCCATTTCTAATTGTTTCGGGCGCTATGCTAGAGTCGGCAAAAATGCCTGTCTCGCGAAATTCGGGCAGAAAACCTCGCAAAAAGGGCGAAATCATCAAATCCCTCGACAAATTCCTTCAGGAGATCGATGAAGGCGATTGGGCCGTCATCAGCTCGGCCACTGATTATCCGCAAAACTGGGTGATTCCCGAACACTGTCATAACAAGCATCAGTTGCTCTACGCCATCGAGGGCGTGATGGTGGTGCATTCGGCGCTGAACCAGTGGACGGTGCCCCCCAACCGTGGCTTCTGGATACCCTGCGGGCATGTGCATGCGCTGCGCTGCGTGGGCACGTTGAAAATGCGCAGTGTCTTCGTGCGCCCGGACAGCTTTCCCAACCTGCCGACCGAGCCGAAGGCGGTGACGGTGTCGCCGTTGCTGGGTGAATTGATCAAGGCCTCGGTCAGCTTGAAACCACCCTATGCCGAGAACTCGCGCGACGCCAGGATCATGCGCCTGATGCTCGATGAGCTGGCGATCCTGCCCGCACTGCCCTTATCCCTGCCGCAGCCCGCCGACCCGCGTATCAACCGCATCTGCCTGACCTTGCAGCAAGACCCAAGTGATGCGTCCACGGTCGCTGACTGGAGCGCGCGTTTGGACCTGGATCAAACCACCATCCAGCGCCTGTTCCGTCGCGAAACCGGCATGACCTTCGGCCAGTGGCGCCAACAGGCACGCTTGCTGCTGGCGCTGGAGCGCATCGCGGTGGGCGAGAAGATTATCGATGTGGCCCTGAAGCTTGGGTATGACAGCCCGAGCGCCTTTACCAGCATGTTCAAGAAACAGTTTGGCAAGACGCCGAGTCATTTCTTCAAGTAGCGCTGTTGGCAACACGAGGATGCAGCGAGCGATGCTGGACGGGCAGGGCGGCGGTCACTGATCGGCCGGGGCCAGGTTAGCGTAGAAGATGCAGCCGATCAGTCGGGCGAACAGGCTCAGGGTTTCCGGCAGGTTGGGATCGTCGAACAGCATGGCGCGTGAATCGAGCGCGCACAGCGCACCGAACAGGCGCCCGTCGGGCAGGAAAATCGGCGCGCCGGCATAGCTTTCGATGGCGTATTTCTTGACCACCGGACGCGACGCAAAGCGCCCGTCGACGCTGATCTGCGGCACGAACAGGGCTTGGGGGTTAATGCAGAATTCACTGCACAGGGTGGTTTCCAGGTCAAGTACGTCGTCGACGTGGATGCCCATCTGCAGAGGGTCATAGGCCGAGCACACCACCCACTCCAGGTCGGTGAATTTGGCGATGCCGGCAAAGCGCATACCGGTCAGGCGGGTGACCAGCTTGAGAATATTGGTGCTCGCTTCGATTTCGGCGATGGCCGCGCGTTCGTCGGCGCTCAGGAGCGATTGTGCATAGGTGACGCTTGGAACCATGTGATCACTCCAATGTGCGTGGCCGCAGGCCGCGACCACGCACAGTCAGGTCTTAATTAATCCGTGGGTGCTGCTGCACCAGGTTTTCCCGCTTGGCCTGGAGGGCTGCAATTTCGGCATCGATGTCCTCGATCTTCTGCTCGATATTGTCATGATGCTCTTGCAGCAATTCCTTGGCCTCTTCCATATCCGACGCCGCCGGGGCCGCGCCTCGCAGGGGTTTATTGGCGGTTTCCTTCATGGTCAGACCGGTAATCAGGCCTACCACGGCGAATACCATCAAGTAATAAGCCGGCATGTACAGGTCGTTGGTGCTTTCCACCAGCCACGCCACTGCGGTGGGCGTGACGCCGGCAATCAGCACCGAGACGTTGAACGCACTGGCCAATGCACTGTAGCGCAGATGTGTAGGAAACATAGCTGGCAGCGTGGAGGCCATTACGCCGATAAAGAAGTTCAGCACGATCGCCAGGATCAGCAGGCCGCTGAAGATCAGCCCGGTCTTGCCGCTGGTAATCAGCATGAACGCCGGAATCGACAGGCACAGCAGGCCAATGCTGCCGGCGATGATGAAGGGTTTGCGGCCGATCTTGTCGCTGACAAAACCGATGAACGGTTGTACGAACAGCATGCCGACCATGATCGCAATGATGATCAACACGCCGCTGTTTTCGGCGTAATGCAGGTTGTGCGACAGGTAGCTGGGCATGTACGTGAGCAGCATGTAGTAGGTCACGTTGGTGGCCGCGACGATACCGATGCAGGTCAGCAGGCTGCGCCAATGCTTGGTGGCGATCTCCTTGAACGACACCTTGGGGCCATGGCTGAGGCCCTCGCGGTCACCCTGTTCGAGCTTGTCGACATGTTGCTGGAACGCCGGGGTCTCTTCCAGGGCGTGACGCAGGTACAGGCCGATGATGCCCAGCGGCAGGGCCAGGAAGAACGGCAGGCGCCAGCCCCAGGCCTCGAATTCGGCTTCACCGAGCACTGTGGAAATCAATACCACCACGCCCGCGCCCAGTACGAAGCCGGCAATCGAGCCGAAGTCCAACCAACTGCCCAGGAAGCCGCGTTTGCGGTCCGGGGCGTATTCGGCAACGAAAATCGACGCGCCGGTGTATTCGCCGCCCACCGAGAAGCCCTGGGCCATTTTGCACAGCAGCAACAGGATCGGCGCCCAGATACCAATGGACGCATAACCGGGAATCAGGCCGATGGCGAAGGTGCTCAGGGACATGATCACGATGGTGGCGGCAAGGACCTTCTGCCGCCCGTATTTGTCACCCAGGGCGCCAAAGAACAGACCGCCCAGTGGACGGATCAGGAAGGGCACGGAGAAAGTGGCCAGTGCAGCGATCATTTGTACGCTGGGGGACGCGTCCGGGAAGAACACCTTGCCCAGCACATAGGCGACAAAACCATAGACGCCAAAGTCGAACCATTCCATGGCGTTGCCCAATGCGGCCGCGGTGATCGCCTTGCGCATCTTGTTGTCGTCGACGATGGTGATGTCGTTCAATCCGATCGGACTGACGCGTTTCTTACGTAATTTCATGCGGGCCACTCTAGAAGCTGAACGGGGAGGTGCCATCGCTGCGATGGCACCGCTCTGTCACTTCAGATACAAGCGGACACGAAATAATTCACCCATCGGCAGATTTTTTCTCACAGCCGGCGCGGCAAGCCTCAGCAACGCCGTGAAAATGTGCGCGCTGACGGGTGAATCGAGCGTCGCACAGCACCTGGCAAAGCCACCAATTTGACGTCAGAAAAATCAGCCCGCCGTCCGTAAGCAATTAATCGCCAGCCCTGAAATATTCTCGCTACAATCCGCCGCTTTGCCACCCGGCCCGGGCTGTCAAACCGCGAGATACCCCATGCTGACCGGTAGCTACACCACCTCCCTTGTCGTGATTTCCCTGTGCGTCGCCATCCTGGCGTCCTATACCGCGCTGGACCTGGCGGGGCGGATCGCGACCGCCAAGGGACGTACGGTTTATCTATGGATCACCGGCGGTGCCGTCGCGATGGGCGTCGGGGTGTGGTCGATGCACTTTATCGGCATGCTGGCCCTGCGCCTGCCGTTCGAAATGGGCTTCGACCTGGACATTACCGCGCTGTCGTTGCTGATTGCCGTGTTATCCAGCGGTTTTGCCTTATGGCTGGTCAGCCAGCCACGCCTGCCGGCCTGGCAACTGGCATTCGGCGCGTTGGTCATGGGCGCAGGCATCGCCAGCATGCACTACACCGGCATGGCCGCGATGCGCATGACGCCGGGCATCGATTACGACCCGGCGTTGTTCGGCGCCTCGTTGTTGATCGCGGTGGTGGCTTCCGGCGCGGCGCTGTGGATCGCCTTCAACCTGCGCCGCAATACACCCTATGTACGCTTGGCACGCGGGGGCGCGGCGGTGGTGATGGGCGTGGCCATCGTCGGCATGCATTACACCGGCATGGCCGCCGCGCGTTTTGCCGACGACAGCTTTTGCGCCGCCGCACAGACCGGCTTGAGCGGCAAGGGCCTGGATAACCTGGTGCTGGTGACCTCATTGGCGGTGCTGGTCATCGCCCTGTTGACCTCGCTGCTCGACGCGCGGCTGCAAGCGCGCACCGCCGTGCTGGCTGACTCCCTGACCCTGGCCAACCAGGAGCTGACCCACCTGGCCCTGCACGACATGCTCACCGGCCTGCCCAATCGCACGCTGCTGTCAGACCGGATTCAACAAGGTATCCAGGCGGTGAAGGAGCAGGGCGGTTGCTTTGCGCTGATGTTTATCGACCTGGACGGCTTCAAGCCGGTCAACGACGCCTTTGGTCACCACATGGGCGACCAGTTGCTGCGCGAAGTCGGCCTGCGCCTGCGCGAGGACCTGCGCAGCCAGGACACGTTGGCGCGCATCGGCGGTGACGAGTTTGTATTAATGGTGCACCTGACCCAGCCGGACGATGCCATGGGCCTGGCCGAACGCCAGGTCAGCCTGGTCAATCGCGCCTTCACGGTCGCCGAACACGAGCTGAAAATCTCCGCCAGCATCGGCATCGCCCTGTTCCCGGGCAACGGGACCAACCCCCAGGAGCTGTTGATGAATGCCGATGCGGCGATGTACCACGCCAAGGGCATGGGCAAGAACGGCTACCGGTTCTTCGATGTGTCGATGAACACCAACGCGCGCAAACAGCTGCAGTTATTGCAGGACCTGCGCAACGCCCTCGACGACGCGCAATTTCGTTTGCACTACCAGCCCAAGTTCGACGCGCTCAGCGGGGTTGCGGTGGGGGCAGAGGCGCTGCTGCGCTGGCAGCATCCACAGCACGGCGTGTTGCTGCCGGCCACGTTCATTGAGCTGGCGGAAAAAACCGGGCTGATCATTCCCATCGGCGAGTGGGTACTCAATGAAGCCTGTCGCCAGATGAGCCTGTGGTACGCCCAGGGTTATGAAAGTTGGCGCATTGCGGTGAACCTGTCGGCGCTGCAGTTCTGCCACCCCGGGCTGGTCGCCAGCGTGGCCGCGGCTCTGGAGCGGCACCAACTGCCGGCCAACCGCCTGACCCTGGAGATCACCGAAACCACCGCCATGAGCGATGCCGACGCGAGCATGACCGTATTGCAGCAGCTCTCGGACATGGGCGTCGACCTGTCCATCGATGACTTCGGCACCGGCTATTCCAGCCTGATGTACCTCAAGCGCCTGCCGGCCAATGAACTGAAGATCGACCGGGGTTTCGTGCGCGACCTGGAGCACGACAGCGACGACGCCGCCATCGTCTCAGCCATCGTTGCGCTGGGCCAGGCCCTGGGTTTGCGGATCGTCGCCGAAGGCGTGGAGACCGAGGCGCAGCAGCGCTTCCTGACCCGCCTGGGCTGTAACTCGCTGCAAGGCTATCTGCTGGGCCATCCACTGCCGGCCGACGGGTTCATGGCCGATATCCAGCGCGCACGGGAAGCGCCGGCGCCAGACGCATGACGGCGATGCTCGCGGCGACGATCTGCTGACCCTCAAAACGAGCGCACGATCCGCCCCAGCGTCTCCATCGCCTTCTCCGACACGTCGGTCCACGGGCTGCCGTAGTTCAAGCGGATGCAGTTGCGAAAGCGCCGGGTCGCCGAAAAGATCGGGCCCGGTGCGATGCTGATGCCTTGCGCCAGGGCCATCTGGAACAGCTTCAATGAATCGGTTTGCTCCGGCAGTTCCAGCCACAGGAAATACCCTCCGGCCGGTTGGCTGACGCGGGTCTGCGCCGGGAAGTAACGGGCGATGGCGGCGAGCATCGCGCTTTGCTGTTCTTCCAGGGCGTAGCGCAGTTTGCGCAGGTGCCGGTCGTAGCCGCCGTGTTGCAGGTAGTCGGCAATCGCGGCCTGGGCCGGCATCGACGGGCACAGCGATGTCATCAGTTTCAGGCGCTCGACCTTCTGCGCGAAGCGACCCGCCGCCACCCAGCCTACGCGGTACCCTGGCGCCAAGCTCTTGGCAAAGGAGCCGCAGTGCATCACCAGGCCCTCGGTGTCGAAGGCCTTGGCCGGTTTCGGCGCGTGCTGCCCGTAATACAGCTCGGCATACACATCGTCTTCGATCAGCGGCACCTGATGACTGCGCAGCAACTCCACCAGCGCCTGTTTTTTTTCTTCCGGCACCGTCGCGCCCATCGGGTTCTGGAAGCTGGTCATGGTCCAGCAGGCCTTGATCGGGTAACGCGAAAGGCTTTGCGCCAGGGCGTTGAGGTCGATGCCGTCGCGCGGGTGCACGGGGATTTCCACGGCTTTTAGTTTCAAGCGCTCGAGCACTTGCAGGCAGGCATAAAACGCCGGGGCTTCGATTGCTACCAGGTCGCCGGGCTCGGTCACCGCTTGCAGGCACAGGTTCAGCGCTTCGAGGGCGCCATTGGTGATCAGCAGTTCTTCCATGGGCAGCATCAGGCCGCCGACCATGTAGCGCAGCGCAATCTGACGGCGCAGTTGCGGGTTGCCGGGGGACATGTCGGTGACCACCAGGCGCGGGTCCATCGCGCGGCTGGCACTGGCCAGGGAGCGGGCCAGGCGCGGCAGCGGGAACAGCATGGGGCTGGGGAAGGCCGAGCCGAAGGGCACGGTGTTCGGGTCCTTGATCGAGTCGAGTACCGAAAACACCAACTCACTCACATCGACTTCGGTGGACTCGTGCACTTGCTCGCTCACCACCGGCTCGGAAAACGGGCTGGGCGCGTGGGTATTGACGAAGTAGCCGGAGCGCGGCCGCGCGCGGATCAGGCCGCGCCGTTCCAGCAGGTAGTAGGCCTGGAAGACCGTGGACGGGCTGACGCCGTAGGTCTGGCTGGCGTAACGCACCGACGGCACGCGCTGGCCGGGGCCGAGGACGCCGGAGCGGATCAGTTCTGCGATGTCATCGGCGAATTTTTCGTAGCGTTTCATGGGTGCCTTGAACAGTGTGTGCGCTGGGCAAATGTGGGAGGGGGCAAGCCCCCTCCCACATTGGATCTCTCTACATTGGAACTCTATGCATTCAGGGGATTATCAGCGGTTCAGTGGCGCGACAAAGCGGCTGTCGGCAGCGCTGTAAATCCACGGTTCATCCACATCCGTCACCTTGAAGCGCAGCGTCTGTGAACTGCTCGCCGGTGTGTCCGCCAGCAGCGTCACCGAGACCGGTACATCCACGATTTCCCCCGGCGCCAAGCCGATCCGGGTCTTGCCCTGCAACTGGAAGCCCTCGGCGTCCACCAGCTCCACACGATAGTCCTGGTGCTGCTGAGTCTTATTGATGACCTTGAGGCTGTAGATGTTTTCGATCAAGCCCTGGCTGTTCTCGCGAAACAGGCCGCGGTCCTTGGTCACGTCCAGCGACACCATCGGCCGTTCCACCAAAGCCACCGCCAACGCGACAAGCATGACCAGCAGCACGGCACTGTAGCCGATCAGGCGCGGCCTTAGCAGCCGGGTCTTGCCACCTTGCAATTGATGCTCGCTGGTATAGCTCACCAGGCCACGGGCATAACCCATTTTGTCCATGATCGAATCGCAGGCGTCGATGCAGGCCGCGCAACCGATGCATGCCATTTGCAGGCCGTCGCGGATATCGATGCCGGTGGGGCACACCTGCACGCACAGCTGGCAGTCGATGCAGTCGCCGAGGCCGACATCCGCCGATTTGACTTCGCGTTTACGCGGTCCACGGCGTTCGCCACGGGCGGCGTCATAGGCAATGGCCAGGGTATCCTTATCGAACATCACGCTCTGGAAGCGCGCGTACGGGC
This sequence comes from Pseudomonas sp. 24 E 13, assembly GCF_900004715.1. Taxonomy (NCBI): domain Bacteria; kingdom Pseudomonadati; phylum Pseudomonadota; class Gammaproteobacteria; order Pseudomonadales; family Pseudomonadaceae; genus Pseudomonas; species Pseudomonas sp. 24 E 13. Next base: position 25,793 of record NZ_CVTO01000159.1, on the reverse strand, counting down.
ACATGTGCATGCACACCGCTTCGCGCAGCCACCCGGCGTTGAGGTAGGTGGCCGCGGTAAAGAACAGCATCCAGAACAGACTGACGCCGCCCAGTTGCCAGGTCAGCAGCTGCGCAGCCAACGGACGGATGGGCGTGAAATAGCCGACAAAGGTCAGCCCGGTCAGCACGCTGATGCCCAGCCACAGCGTGTGTTTGGCCGAACGCCGTGCCAGCTTGTCAAGGCTCCAGGGTGCGGCGTGCAGCTTGATGCGTTGGTTGCGCTCGCCTTCGGTGATTTTTTCGCACCACATGAACAGCCAGGTGAACACGCTTTGCGGGCAGGTGTAGCCACACCACACACGGCCGGCAAACACGGTGATCGCAAACAGGCCAAAGGCGCAGATGATCAACAGTGCCGAGAGCAGAATGAAATCCTGGGGCCAGAACGTTGCGCCGAAAATATGGAATTTGCTCTCGGCCAGATCCCACAGCACCGCCTGACGTGCGCCCCAGTTCAGCCACACGGTGCCGAAAAAGGCCAGGAACAACAACGCGCCACCGCTCATGCGCAAGGTGCGGTAGAGGCCGGTGAAGCTGCGGGTGTGGATCAGGTTGTCGCGGGATGCGGCCTTCACCTTCTTCGGGTGAATGGGCACAAAAGTTTCCACGGTGGGGATTCGTTCGCTCATGGTCGTTCGCTCATCAGCCTCCATCAGGCGGATGAACTATGGGCGGCGCGCTGTTTGCGTAACAGACTCAGGTTGGCGGTTAAAAAGCGGATCAGATGGCAATCCGCGCCTTGATGCGAGACCCTGTAGGAGCGAGCTTGCTCGCGAAAAACCCACAGGCACCGCGGTCTTGCAGGAAGCACGCGTAATCGTTGAGGTTTTTCGCGAGCAAGCTCGCTCCTACAGAGGCATCGATTAAATGACCGAACCCGGTTCGTCGGCCTTCACATGCTGGCGTCCGTCATGGGCACCCGCGACGGTCAGTGCATCGGCCTCGGCTTCGGTGATGTAGATGCGTTCAGCCGCCAGTTCCACGTACGACATGGATTTTTCGCTATCGGTCACGATATTGACGCGGGTCGCAGGCACGCTTTGTTCCTGGCCATTGTCATTCAGCGTGAAATAACACAGATGGTTGTCGATACGGATAGGCATACCGGTCTCCTTTTCATGGGCTCTGATCATTTAGGAGCCAATAAGCAGTGCCGGTTCCACGCAACTGACTGACGGTCGCCGCTGTCCATCTTCTATCAATAATCACAAAAAGGATGGCATTGATGCACGCTTGGCTACATGAAGCATGGCTAACCCTGCAGGCTGAGTTTGCCGATATCGGCGACGCCCGGCAGGTCACCCAGATTACCGTGCGCCTGCTGATGGCCGCGATCCTCGGCGGCATCCTGGGGTTTGAACGCGAGAGCAAGGGCAAGGCCGCCGGCGTGCGTACCCACATGCTGGTGGCGCTGGGGGCTGCACTGTTTGTGATGGTGCCGCAGATGTCCGGCAATCAGGCCGATGCCATGAGCCGGGTGGTGCAGGGCGTGATTGCCGGGATCGGCTTCCTCGGGGCCGGGACCATTATCAAGGGCAAGGATGAGGACGCCGGCCACGTCAAAGGCCTGACCACCGCCGCCGGGCTGTGGATGACCGCTGCGATTGGGGTCTCGGCCGGTTTGGGTCGGGAATCGACAGCGGTCCTGAGTACGTTGCTGGCCTTGGTGGTGTTCAGCGTGATGCCGAAAATCGTCAAGCGTTTCGAGAAGGACTGACGATAACCGGCGGCATGGTGGTTGGCGGCTCCTGCACCGGTGGCGGCTCGTTCTCCGGCGGTTCCTGTTCCGGAATCGGTGCAGGCTCGGTGGGTGGCAGGGTCGGGTTGTCGATATTCGGGTCGGGCGTCTCTGCCGGGATCGGGATAGTCATGGGTGTGGCCTCCTTTGTGCTTTGCTCTATCGGTGGACAGCCACGGGAGGGAATTGATTCCCCGCCCGGTGGCGACATATCCGCCTGAACTTTTGCCCGCACCCCGGGCTCGGACCTAATACGGGCCTGCTCAGGGAGTGCGCCGCCATGTTACGAATTCGGATCAAGCACAGAGCGTCCACTGGGCGTAAGGGGAATATGCTCGATGACTGCTGAAACACTGGTTCCAGAACATTCCTTATTGCCGTTGTCCCAGGCACTGCTGTTACCCAGAATCGCCATTGAAAGCACCATGCCGGTGATTGACGGCGGCGAATTTGCCGTCAAGGCGGTGGTGGGCCAGCAGGTCAATGTCACCAGTAAAGTGTTCGCCGATGGCCATGACAAGCTGGCGGTGTTGGTGCGCTGGCGCCCGCTCGGGCAGGAAAACTGGCACAGCGTGGTCATGAATGATGTGGGCAACAACGGCTGGGAAGGTGCGTTTACCGTCACCACCCAGGGGCCCCATGAATTCTGCATTGAAGCCTGGATCGATACCTTCGCCAGCTTCTGCTATGAACTGCGTAAAAAGCATGAAGCCGGAGTGCCGGTCAGCCTGGAGCTGCAGGAAGGCCGCAGCCTGGTGTTGCAGGCCGCCGAGCGCAGTGACAACGAACTGCGCGATCGCTTGATGCTGCTGCACCACGAACTCTCCGGCCTGCTGGAAACCGAGCAGGTCGCGCAGTTCCTGCACGAAGACAGTGCACACCTGATGACCCAGGCCGACCACCGTGCCTATTTGAGCATCAGCACGGTGTACCCGATCGACGTGGAGCGCGAGCGTGCCCAGTTCGCCAGCTGGTACGAGCTGTTTCCCCGCTCGATTACCGATGATCCGGCCCGTCATGGCACCTTCAACGATGTGCATTCACGCCTGTCGATGATCCACGACATGGGGTTTGACGTGCTGTATTTCCCGCCTATCCATCCCATCGGCCGCAGCCATCGCAAGGGCAAGAACAACTCCCTGACCGCCGGTCCCGACGATCCCGGCAGCCCTTACGCCATTGGCAGCGAGGAGGGCGGACACGAAGCGATTCACCCGCAACTAGGTAGCCGCGAGGATTTCCGCCGCCTGGTCAAGGCCGCCGCCGACCACGGCCTGGAAATCGCCCTGGATTTCGCCATCCAGTGCTCCCAAGACCACCCGTGGCTCAAAGAGCATCCGGGCTGGTTCAACTGGCGCCCGGACGGCACGATCAAATACGCGGAAAATCCACCGAAAAAGTACCAGGACATCGTCAACGTCGACTTCTATGCGGCGGACGCCATCCCCGGCCTGTGGACCGAACTGCGTGACATCGTGGTGGGCTGGGTGGAAGAGGGCGTGAAGACCTTTCGCGTGGACAACCCGCACACCAAGCCGCTGCCGTTCTGGCAATGGTTGATCAGCGACGTGCGCAGCAAATACCCGGAAGTGATCTTCCTCGCCGAAGCCTTTACCACCCCGGCCATGATGGCGCGCCTGGGCAAGGTCGGTTATTCCCAGAGTTACACCTATTTCACCTGGCGCAATACCAAGGCCGAACTGAGTGAGTATTTCACCCAGTTGAACCAGTCGCCATGGCGCGAGTGCTACCGCCCGAACTTCTTCGTCAATACGCCGGACATCAACCCAGGCTTTCTGCATGAGTGCGGCCGGGCGGGCTTTCTGATCCGCGCCGCGCTGGCCACCATGGGCTCGGGCTTGTGGGGCATGTACTCCGGGTTTGAGCTGTGCGAGTCCGCACCGGTGCCGGGCAAGGAGGAATACCTGGACTCGGAGAAATACGAGATCCGTCCGCGCGACTTCACCGCACCCGGCAACATCATTGCCGAGATCGCCCAGCTCAACCGCATCCGCCGCCAGAACCCGGCGTTGCAGACGCACCTGGGGCTCAAGCTCTACAACGCCTGGAACGACAACATCCTGTACTTCGGCAAGCGCAGCGAGGACGGCAGCAATTTCGTGCTGGTGGCCGTCAACCTCGACCCGCACAACGCCCAGGAAGCGCACTTCGAGCTGCCGCTGTGGGAGATGGGCCTGCCGGACGATGCCCAGACCCAGGGTGAAGACTTGATGAACGGCCATCGCTGGACCTGGTATGGCAAGACTCAATGGACCCGACTGGACCCGCAGATACCGTTCGGAATCTGGCGCATCACTGCTCAATAGACGAGTGGAGAACAGAGTGTGGGAGGGGGCTTGCCCCCGATTGCGGTGTATCAGTCACCGAATGACCAGCTGAGCCACCGCCATCGGGGGCAAGCCCCCTCCCACATTGATGGCATTTGCGTCTGCAGCATTTCAGGAGTTTCAAATGGCGAAGAAACCCAAGGCAGCCACCTTCATCAAAGACCCGCTCTGGTACAAGGACGCGGTGATCTATCAGGTGCACGTCAAATCCTATTTCGACTCCAACAACGATGGCATTGGTGACTTTCCCGGGTTGATCGCCAAGCTCGACTACATTGCCGACCTTGGCGTCAACACCATTTGGCTGCTGCCGTTCTACCCCTCGCCGCGCCGCGATGACGGCTACGACATCGCCGAATACCGTGGCGTGCACAGCGACTACGGGACCATGGCCGATGCCAAACGCTTTATCGCCGAGGCCCATAAACGCGGGCTGCGGGTGATTACCGAACTGGTGATCAACCACACCTCCGACCAGCACCCCTGGTTCCAGCGGGCGCGCAAGGCCAAGCCGGGCTCGGCGGCGCGGGACTTTTACGTCTGGTCCGATGACGAGCAGAAATACGACGGTACGCGGATCATTTTCCTCGACACCGAGAAGTCCAACTGGACCTGGGACCCGGTGGCCGGCCAGTACTTCTGGCACCGTTTCTATTCGCACCAGCCGGACCTGAACTTCGACAACCCGCAGGTCATGAAAGCGGTGCTGTCGGTGATGCGCTACTGGCTCGACCTGGGCATCGACGGCCTGCGCCTCGACGCGATTCCCTACCTGATCGAGCGTGACGGCACCAACAACGAGAACCTGCCCGAGACCCACGGGGTGCTCAAGCAGATCCGCGCCGAAATAGACGCCAATTACCCTGATCGCATGCTGCTGGCCGAGGCCAACCAATGGCCCGAGGACACGCAACTCTACTTCGGTGACCGCAAGGGCGACGACGGCGATGAATGCCATATGGCCTTCCACTTCCCGTTGATGCCGCGCATGTATATGGCGCTGGCCCAGGAAGATCGTTTCCCCATCACCGACATCCTGCGCCAGACCCCGGAGATTCCGGCCAATTGCCAGTGGGCGATCTTCCTGCGCAATCATGATGAATTGACCCTGGAAATGGTCACCGACAAAGAGCGCGACTACCTGTGGAACTACTACGCCGCAGATCGCCGCGCGCGTATCAACCTGGGCATTCGCCGACGCCTGGCACCCCTGGTGGAGCGTGACCGGCGCCGCGTGGAACTGCTCAACAGCCTGTTGCTGTCGATGCCCGGCACGCCGACCCTCTACTACGGCGACGAAATCGGCATGGGCGACAACATTTACCTGGGCGACCGCGATGGCGTACGTACGCCAATGCAATGGTCCATCGACCGCAATGGCGGCTTTTCCCGCGCCGACCCGGCCAGCCTGGTATTGCCGCCGATCATGGACGCGCAGTACGGCTACCAGTCGGTCAACGTCGAAACCCAGGCCCAGGACCCGCATTCACTGCTGAACTGGACGCGGCGCATGCTGGCGGTGCGCAAGCAGTCCAAGGCGTTCGGTCGCGGCAGCCTGAAAATGCTCTCGCCGAGCAACCGCCGCATCCTGGCGTATACCCGTGAATACACCGGGGAGGACGGCCGCAGCGAAATCATCCTGTGCGTGGCCAACGTCTCGCGCAGCGCCCAGGCCGCGGAACTGGACCTGTCCGCGTTCGCCGGGATGGTGCCGGTGGAGATGCTGGGCGGTAACGCCTTCCCGCCCATCGGCCAGCTGAATTTCCTGCTGACCCTGGCGCCCTATGGCTTTTATTGGTTCGTGCTGGCGGCGGAAAACCAGATGCCCAGCTGGCATGTGGAACCGGCCCAGAGCATTCCCGACTTCACGACATTGGTGTTGAAAAAACGTATGGAAGAGTTGCTCGAAGAACCCGGTCGCACCACCCTGGAACAGACCTCGTTGCCGGCCTGGCTGCCCAAGCGCCGCTGGTTCGCCGGCAAGGACGCCACCATCGACAGCGTGCATATTGCCTATGGCGTGCGCTTCGGCGATGCGCAGCATCCGGTGCTGCTCAGCGAAATCGACGTCACCAGCGCGGGCCAGACCAGCCGCTATCAATTGCCGTTCGGTTTCCTCGGCGAAGACCAGCTCACCAGCGCCTTGCCGCAGCAATTGGCATTGGCGCGGGTACGCCGCAGCCGCCAGGTGGGGCTGGTCACCGATGCGTTCAGCCTCGAGCATTTTATTCGCAGTGTGATTCAAGGCATGCAGGCCGCTACCGTGCTCAATTGCAGCGAGGGTGACCTGCGCTTCGAGGCGACCCCGCACCTGGCCGCCTTGCAACTGACGGATGAATCAGCGGTGCGCTACCTGTCTGCCGAGCAGTCCAACAGTTCGGTGGTGGTCGGCGAGAGCCTGGTGCTCAAGTTGATCCGCAAAGTCAGCGCCGGGGTCCACCCGGAACTGGAGATGAGCGCCTACCTGACCGAAGCCGCCTACCCGAACATTTCGCCGCTGATGGGCTCGATGAGCCGGCGCGACGCACAGGGCGAAGACAGCCTGCTGATGATCGCCCAGGGCTATCTGAGCAACCAGGGCGATGCCTGGAGCTGGACCCAGAACAACCTCGAGCGGGCCATTCGCGACGAGTTGGCCGAAGCGATGTCCGAACAGGAGCAGCACTACAACGCCCTCGGCGAGCTGGCGGACTTCGCCGGCCTGCTCGGTCAGCGCCTGGGTGAAATGCACGTGGTGCTGGGCGCGCCCACCCAGAACAAGGATTTCAAACCTGAAGTCACCTCGGCCAGGGACACCCAGGCCTGGGCCAAGGACGTAGGCGCGCAGATCGAGCGTGCCTTGCACTTGCTCAAACTAAATCAAAGCCAGTTGAACCCCGCCGATCAGGCGCTGGTCAGTGAATTACTGGCGCAGAAAAAAGCCATCGGCAGCCACGTCCAGGCATTGGCGAAGGCCACGCTGGGCGGATTGCGGATTCGCGTCCACGGTGACTTGCACCTGGGCCAGGTATTGGTCGTCAAGGGCGACGCCTATTTGATCGACTTTGAAGGCGAGCCGGCGCGACCGCTGCATGAACGGCGTGGCAAACACAGCCCGTACAAGGATGTCAGCGGGGTGTTGCGCTCCTTTGATTACGCAGCGGCCATGGCCCTGAATGTGCAGGGGGTTGATCATTCGCCGGAGGCGGACGCCGCGCGTCGGCGTGTGACCGAGCGTTACCTGAGTGAAGCCCGCCAGGCATTTACCCAGGCTTATCAGGCAGCGACGGCTACACTGGCGCATGACTGGCAGGATGCCAACGGCCAGGACGCCGCGCTGACCTTGTTCAGCCTGGAGAAGGCCGCGTACGAAGTGGCCTACGAAGCGGAAAATCGCCCGAGCTGGTTGCCGGTGCCCTTGCAAGGGTTGCACGGTTTGCTCAGCGGGCTTACACCTGAATCGAAAACTGCACGCGGTGGGGAGACGTCATGAGTTTTACGCATAAAGAACCGCTGCAGCCCAAGTTGACTGCAATGCCGGCATCCAGGGACGTCGAAGCGCTGGTGCGCGCCGAGCACCCTGATCCATTCTCGATCCTTGGGCCGCACGATGATGAGCAGGGCGGGCAGTTTATCCGTGCGTTCCTGCCTGAAGCCCTGAGTGTCCAGGTCCTGGCGCGTGACGGCGGTGAGCCGATCGGCAGCCTCGACGCGACCCAGGTGCCGGGGCTGTTCGTCGGGCACTTCGGCACGCGCCAGGATTACCTGCTGAAGATCCAGTGGGCCGGCGGCGAGCAGATCACCGAAGACCCGTACAGCTTCAGCCAACTGCTGCTCGGTGAAATGGACCTGTACCTGTTTGCCGAAGGCAACCACCGTGACTTGGGCAATTGCCTGGGCGCCCAGGTCACCACGGTGGACGGCGTGCAGGGTGTACGGTTTGCCGTGTGGGCACCGAATGCCCGACGCGTTTCGGTGGTCGGCGATTTCAACGTCTGGGACGGTCGCCGTCACCCGATGCGCCTGCGCCATCCTTCGGGCGTGTGGGAAATCTTTGTCCCACGCCTGCAACCGGGCGCGGCCTACAAATATGAAATTCTTGGCGCCCACGGCATCCTGCCGCTCAAGGCCGACCCCATGGCCCTGGCCACCCAACTGCCGCCGGATACCGCCTCGAAAGTCGCTGCGCCGTTGCAAGTGCAGTGGCAGGACCATGAGTGGATGCAGGCGCGTGGCGACAAACAGAAATCCACCGCGCCGCTGTCGATCTATGAGTTGCACGTCGGGTCCTGGCAGTGCGAGCTGGACGAAGCGGGCGAAGTGTCACGCCAATACGGCTGGCGCGAACTGGCCGAGCGGCTGATCCCCTATGTGGAGCAACTGGGCTTCACGCACATCGAACTGATGCCGATCATGGAGCATCCATTTGGCGGTTCCTGGGGTTATCAGGCCTTGTCCCAGTTCGCGCCGAGCGCACGCTTCGGCTCGCCGGAAGATTTCGCCTACTTCGTAGACGCCTGCCACCAGGCGGACATTGGCGTGATCCTCGACTGGGTGCCGGCGCATTTTCCTACCGACACCCACGGCCTGGCGCAATTCGACGGCACTGCGCTGTACGAATACGCCAACCCGCTGGAGGGTTTCCACCAGGATTGGGACACGCTGATCTACAACCTGGGCCGCACCGAGGTGCACGGTTTCATGCTGGCGTCGGCGTTGCACTGGCTCAAGCATTTCCATATCGACGGCCTGCGCGTGGATGCGGTGGCCTCGATGCTGTATCGCGACTATTCGCGCAAGGCCGGTGAGTGGGTGCCCAACCGCCACGGCGGCCGGGAGAACCTGGAAGCCATCGATTTCCTGCGCCATCTGAACGACGTGGTCGCGCTGGAAGCGCCGGGTGCGCTGGTGATTGCCGAGGAATCCACTGCGTGGCCAGGCGTGAGTCAAAGCACCCAGCAAGGGGGCCTGGGCTTCAATTACAAATGGAACATGGGCTGGATGCACGACTCGCTGCATTACATCCAGCAAGACCCGGTCTACCGCGCCCATCATCACAACGAACTGAGTTTCGGCCTGGTGTATGCCTGGTCCGAGCGCTTTATCCTGCCGATTTCCCATGATGAGGTGGTGCACGGCAAGCACTCGCTGATCGACAAGATGCCCGGCGACCGCTGGCAGAAATTTGCCAACCTGCGCGCCTACTTGAGTTTCATGTGGATGCATCCGGGCAAGAAGCTCTTGTTCATGGGCTGCGAGTTCGGCCAGTGGCGCGAGTGGAATCACGACCAGCAACTGGACTGGTACCTGCTGCAATACCCGGAACACCGTGGCGTGCAAAAACTGGTGGGCGACCTGAACCGCCTGTATCGCGAGGAACCGGCGCTGCACGAGCAGGACGACGCGCCCCAGGGCTTCCAGTGGCTGATCGGTGACGACGCCATCAACAGCGTCTACGCCTGGCTGCGCTGGAGTAAAGACGGCAAGCCGGTGCTGGTGGTCGCCAACTTCACGCCGGTGCCTCGTGAGGCCTACGCCGTCGGCGTGCCGTTTGCCGGGCGCTGGAGCGAAGTGATCAACAGTGATGCCGATATGTACGCCGGGTCCAACTACGGTAATGGCGGTGCGGTGCAGACCGTGGATGAACCTCGCCACGGTCAGCCGGTGTCGCTGTCGTTGAACCTGCCGCCCCTGGGCGTGCTGATTCTGCGGCCACAAGAGCCATAGGTATCCAAACAAGGCTGCGGCGCCAAACGTAACCACGATGCGAAGCGAGGCGCTGTTGATCTTGATCTGCTATTGATCTTGATCTCAGGCGCCCCGTTAAACCACGCTGGCCGAACGCAGGCTTGAATTCGTGGGCAACCCGGCAGGACGCCGGGTTAGCCGCATTGGGCAAGGGATGACCCATTGCGGCGTCCCGGAGGACGCCATCGGGGGCAAGCCCCCTCCCACATTTGGACCGGAGTCGACACAAAATACCGGTCGGCTCTAAGGCCGCCGCGCTTTTGATCTTGATCTCAGGCGCCCCGTTAAACCACGCTGGCCGAACGGAGGTTTGAATCCGTGGGCAACCCGGCAGGACGCCGGGTTAGCCGCACTGGGCCATGGATGGCCCATTGCGGCGGCCCACGGATTCAAGCCTCCGTTCGGGCACACCGAGCATTAGCGAGGTGCCGAGTGGTGGGGCAAGAGCGTTTTGCTTACTTTTGCGCTTTTCAAAAGTGAGCCGCTGTAAAAGCGGAACCCATTGCAGCCGTTACCGCAGAAACGGATATGTACTCAACCCAATTCAACATCCTGGTCGGCCCAGAGGCCGCCATCGGGAGCAAGCCCCCTCCCACATTTGGATTGCAGAGCATCCGCTCAGAAGGGTTAAACGCTCTAGCACGCACGATCCTGTTGTCCGGGCTACTGGCAGGGTGCCACAATGGCGCCTCTGTCGGAGCAGCCAAACAGGCGAATCGCATGCATAGCCTTGGGCATGGGCAAGACCCGGACCACGTCATCGAAGAACAGGTGCGAACCGACCGTTTGCATCAGCTGTTTCGCCAGTCGTTCTCGGCCATCTTTGGCGCCTGTCTGGCCGCCATCATGCTCTGCTGGCTGTGCTGGGAGCGTTTCGATCACCAGGTCATGGTGGTCTGGCTGGTGCTGCTGGCGGGTTCCTCACTGGTGCGCCTGCAGCTGTTCCTTGAATGGTTTCGCTGCCCCAACAGCGAACGCACGCCCGCGCGCTGGGAGCGTCGTTATTGGCTGACACTGATGCTGTCGGCGGGGATCTGGGGCGGCGGGGCGCTGGCGGTGATGCCCGTCGATGACCGCCTGTCCCAAGTGCTGGTGATGCTGTTTGCCGTGGGCATGTCGGTCAGCGCAGTGTCGTGCTATTCGGCTTATCGCTCCATGTCGCTGGGGTCCATGGGCCTGGTGCTGCTGCCTTGTACCCTGTGGCTTTTGTTCCAGCCGGCGCCGATGCAGGTGGGCGTGGCGCTGGCGGTCTTGGTGTTTTCCTCCTTTGTAGTGGGCGCCACGCGCAAGCTCTCCGATGCCCTGGAAAAAGCCTTTCGCCTGACCCGCCAGATGGAACGTGCGCACACCCTTTCAACCCACGCCGCCCAGACCGATGAACTGACCGGGTTGATGAACCGTCGTGCCTTCTTCGAGCGTGCCCAGGCGCTGTACGCCCAATGCCATCGCGAGCAGCAGCCGTTGTGCGCGCTGATGTTGGACATGGATCACTTCAAAAGCATCAATGACACCTACGGTCATCAGACCGGCGATCAGGTGTTGCGCCAGATTGGCGGCGTGATCAGCGCCTCGTTTCGCCAGGTCGATGTGTCCGGTCGTCTGGGGGGCGAAGAATTCGCAATATTGCTGCCCAATACGTCTCTGGAGACCGCGCGCAGCATTGCAGAGCAACTGGTCCAGGCCATTGGCGACCTGCGCGCCGACCCGGTGCAGGGGCTGAGTGCCAGCCTGGGCCTTGCATCGACCCACGCCGAGCCGCTGGACCTGAATGGCTTGATGGACAGCGCCGACAAGGCGCTGTACCGGGCCAAGGCGCTGGGGCGTAATCAGGTCGCCGTGGCGGGCTGATCCTTGGCCATGGCCCTGGCTAACGCCCGCGCGACCTGTTCGGCGGAGTAGGGTTTGGCGAGGAACTCAAAGCCCTCGTACCCATTGTCCGCCAGTTCTTCGCTGTAGCCCGACACGAGCACCACCGGCAGGTCCGCACGGCGCTGACGCAGCAGCCTGGCCATGGCGACACCGGTCATCCCCGGCATCACCACATCCGAAAAAATCGCGTCGAAAGCCTCCGCGTCTTTGCCGGCAAGTGTCAGCGCCTGTTCGGCATTGGTCGCCCAGGTGGTCTGGTAACCCAGGTCCTTGAGGATCTGGCAGGCGAAACGTCCTACCTCAAGGTTGTCTTCGACGATCAGCACATGCCATTGGGTAACGTCCTGCGGTGGTAGCAGCGCTGGATGCTCGGCCTGCGGTGGTGCGACTTCGCCCTCCACCTGGGGCAGGTACAGGGTGAACACCGTACCCAGCCCGAAGGTACTTGCCACATCGATATTGCCGCCCGATTGCTTGGCAAAGCCGAAGACTTGCGACAAACCCAGCCCGGTGCCCTTGCCCACGGCCTTGGTGGTAAAAAACGGTTCGAAAATGCGTTCGAAAGTCTCGCTGGAAATACCGCTGCCGGTGTCGGCCAGGGAAATGCACAGGTGAGGCAGGCGCGACCCGGCGTCACCGCGAATGCGCGGCAGTGGCTGCTGCTCGACGACCTTGATGGTCAGGGTGCCCTGGCCGTTCATCGCATCGCGAGCATTGAGGGCAATGTTGATCAAGGCGGTTTCGAACTGGCTCGGATCGATGCGTGCAAAGCAGGGCTGATCGGGCAATTGCACCTGCACTTGAATGCGTGCGCCGGTAACGCTTTCGAGCATCTCGCCGATGTTGCGCACCCGTTGGCTGACGTCGAACACCTGCGGGTTCAGCGGCTGGCGGCGGGCAAAGGCGAGCAGTTGGCTGGTGAGCTTGCTGGCGCGCTCGACGGTATCGGACACCGCCCACATGTAGCGTTGCCGGCGTTCTTCCGACAGCCCCGGCTGGCGCAGGAAATCCACGGAGGAGCGGATGATCGTCAGCAGGTTGTTGAAGTCATGGGCGACGCCGCCGGTAAGCTGGCCGATGGCCTCAAGCTTTTGTGACTGGCGCAGCGCGGCTTCGGCCTGGGCGAGGGCGCGGGTGCGTTCTTCCACGCGCTGCTCGAGGGTCGCATTGAGTTCGGTATAGGCCGCCAGGCCGGCACGCACCGCGGCATCGGCGCGTACGCGTTCGATATGCGCCCAGGAACGTTCGGTGACTTCGCCCAGGAGCGCCAGGTCATAGGGCGACCAGTAGCGGGGTTGTCTGTCGTGCACGGCCATCAATGCGGTGAGGCGGCCGTCCTTGATCAGGGGCATGCAGAGGGTCGCCGTCACGCCGAGCGCCTGGAAATTCGCGGCTTCATGGGCCGGCAATTCGAGCACGTTATTGCGGATCACCAAGGGCTCGCCGGCCCGCAGGCAGGTCATCGCGCGTTCACCGAACGCGGCCAGGCTGTAACGGCCGACGATGCTCGGCGAGCCTTGCGCCGACCAGTCGCCGCGAATGGTAAAACCGTCCTGATCGTCTTCCATGTCGGCGTAGGCACAAATCGACACTTGCAGGTGTTTGGCCAACAAGCGGGTGGTCGAATTCATGATGGCTTCAGCGTCGGTTGCAGTGGCGACGCTGCTGCCGATAGCCTCCAGCACCGCCAGGCGCCGGGCGAGAAACACCGTGGCAGTGGTTTCCGTGACGGTATCGAGCAACCCGACCACCCGACCCTGGGCATCCCGAATCGGGCTGTAGCAAAAGGTGAAATACGCTTGTTCAGGGGCCTCGCCACGCTGGATCAACAGCGGAAAGTCTTCGATATAGGTGGCCTGACCGGCAAAAGCGGTGTCGGCGATAGGGCTGATGTCATCCCAGACTTCGTGCCACACGTCGCTGAACGGGCGGCCCAGGGCATCGGGCTTGTTACCCAGGATCGGCACGAAGGCGTCGTTGTAGAGGGTGATCAGCTGCGGCCCCCAGACGATGGCCTGGGGGAAGCTGGAGGCGAAGCACAGCGCAACGGTGGTCTTCAACACGTCCGGCCAGTGTTCAAGCGGCCCCAGGGGCGAATTGGCCCAATCATGCCGACGAACCCGCTCTGCCATTTCGCTGCTGCCTTGCAGCCAAGTCATCATTGGGTTCACACCTTTTTCGCAACGCGTAGTTAAGCCTTGAAGAGGTCAGACTGCCTAGCTACAGACCGATATGACCGCAATCAGTTCAGCACGTTACTCTCCCAGATAGCACTTTGATTTTATTGCTCATTTGGCGGCTCGGCCGCAGGCTTTATTGTGTGCCGAACAGCCCCGTCCAATAGATGCCCGCATCGCTTTTCGGGTCCATCGCGTAGGCCGCGCCCAAATCGCGAAATTGCGGGTTCATCAGGTTGGCGCAATGGCCGGGGCTGGCGAGCCAACCGTCGATTACCTTGCGCGGCGTATCGAGACCGGCGGCGATGTTTTCGCCGATATTTTTCCCGACATAGCCGGACAGTTCGGCACGGTCGCCGGGGGTACGGCCATCGTGGTCGAGGTGATCGAAAAAGTTACCGTTGGCCATGTTGCGCGTATGGCTGTTGGCGGCGTTGGCCAGGTCGTCGTTCCACGACAGCGGCGTGGTCGCCGTGAACGCCTGGGTGCCGCACTCGCGCGGCTGGGCGCGGGCGGCGTTGATCAGGTCGAGCAGCTTGCGGCCTTCGGTCTGCCAGTCGCCCAGGCCACTGGTCAGCAGCGGACGCGCTAGTACGATGCGCCAGTCCTGGCCGTTGTTGCTCACGCCGATATCGACGAATTGCGGGTCGAGCACCACGCGACAGAAGCTCTCACGCACCGCCTTCATGGCGGCCTCGGCGTCCCTGGGCCCGGACAGGCTGATGGCCTGCACGTTGACCATCGGGTACGCGGCCCGCGCCAGCGACTGCTGCAAATCGCCGACATTGGAGGCCGGCAGCACCAGCCGTGTGTCACTGGCCAGCGGCGGCAACTCCTGGGAACCCTGGTCGTTGCAGCGCTGCACCTGGCTGCGGTACTGGTTGATCTGTTGCACCAACTGACTTTCTTCATTCGCCATCGCGCTGGCGCAGAACACCGTACTGGCGGCCAGCGTCGTAAGACCCATCATCAATGACAGAACGCGCATGGACGTTACCCTTGAGCTTGAAAGTGCCCATGATGCGCGATCCAGGGGCATGCATGCACCCGTTGGTCCGAACTTTTTTCACTCAATTGTTGAGTGGCGGCTGTCGAGCACTCCGGCGACACGGCGCGCAACAGGTACAATTGCCGCTGCCTCGACGTGAAACCCCAGGAATTTGCATGTTCAGCCTTACCCGCTACACCACGCCCTGTCCCGAACCGGTCAACAGCCAGATCCTGCAGATGGTGGTCGACAACCTCACCGACATCAGCAGCGTGGCCCTGGCGCCCAGTAACCTGCTCTATAACATCTACCAGTACGCCATCGGTTTTGAGGTGCACCTGTATCTCGAGGCGCTGGACGGCTCGAAGGGCATCAGCGTTGAGCTGGTCGTGGCGATGCAGGACGAGACCGTCGTCGGCTTCTGCCTGTACCTGCCGGTGAAGGACGACCCTCAAGCCTGTGGCGTGGCCTTTATGGCCGTGCACGCCGGTTTCAGGCGCCAGGGCGTGGCCCGGGCCATGCTCGATGACGTGTTGGCGCGCTATCCCCATGCGGAACTGGCGTGTTCGGTCGAGAAGGTCCCCGCATTCGAAGCCATGGGCTTCAAGGTGCGCGGCGCGCGCGGCACGCAAGTGCTGATGAATACGCGGGACTACGGCACCGATGGGCTGATGGGGGTGCTGGACGTGGCTGCTATCTACAGCTCGCTGGAAGTGCGGCAGATCCATACCTATCTGCTGCAAAAGCACGGTAAGCGCGCCATGGTCGATGCGGAAAAGCAGCGTGATCGGCATTTGGATCAACTGACGCGCAAGGTGCGGGTGTTTGTGAGCGAGCGTTTGGCAAGAGGTTCGAACACTGAAGATTAAACTGTGGGAGGGGGCTTGCCCCCGATAGCGGTGTGTCAGTTGCAGATGCATTCACTGGCACTCCCTCATCGGGGCATAGGTATCTACACAACGCAGCCGCGCCCACCCGTAACCACAATGCGAAGCGAGCCGCTCTTGATCTTGATCTGCTTTTGATTTCAGGCGCCCCGTTAAACCACGCTGGCCGAACGCAGGCTTGAATTCGTGGGTAACCCGGCAGGACGCCGG
>NZ_CVTO01000159.1:3807-9758 GCF_900004715.1 Pseudomonas sp. 24 E 13 | reverse complement strand
CGCTTTTCAAAAGTGAGCCGCCGTCAGGGCGGAACCCTAAGCAGCCGTTACCGCAGAAACGGATATGTACCCGGTCCAATCCAACATCCTGGTCGGCCCAGAGGCCGCCATCGGGGGCAAGCCCCCTCCCACAGTTGGTTTGTTTTACCCGACAGACCTCATCCTGCTGCGCTTGCTATCTACCAAAAGTAACTTAAGGATGGTAACTTACTAAAGGTAGATTAAGCCCAAAAGGACGCCATGCCATGCACGCACAGATCGTTGTTGCCCATCACGACCCGCAATCCCTCACCCGCAGCGTGGCCGAGCAGGTCGGCGCGGGTTTGAGCGCTTGCGGCCACACCTTTGAAATCGCCGACCTCGCAGCGGAAGGTTTCGACCCACGCTACACCGCCGCTGACCACCAGGTACACCGCAGCGGCGCAATGCCGCCGGCGGATGTGCGGGCCGAACAGGCACGCATCGACCGCGCCGACGCGTTGGTGCTCGCGTTCCCGATCTACTGGTGGTCCATGCCGGCGTTGCTCAAGGGCTGGATCGACCGCGTCTTCGTCAACGGCTGGGCGATCGAGTACGGCCCGGACATCCCCATGACCAAGAAACTGCGGCACTTGCAGGTGCATCTGCTGGCCTTGGGCGCTGCGGATGCAAGCGCCTTTGACCGGCACGGCTATGCCAAGGCCATGCGCACGCAGATCGATTACGGGATCTTTGACTATTGCGGCGCGCAGGTGCTGACCTCGGAGCTGCTGCTGGACTCGGAAACCGACAGTGCCCAGGCGCATTTGCACAAGGCCAGGATGGTTGGGCAGGGGCTGTTTGAGCGTGAGACAGTCGCCGGGTGATTCAAGCGTCGCGAAACAGGTCGTGGGCGTCCAGCAAGCGGTAGGCAATCTCGGGCTGCTTCTCCATGCCGCGACGAATCGCTGCCGGGATCGATTGCCGGGTCTTGCGACACAGGCCGGGCAGTTCGTCGATGACGATCTGGATCCCGCGCATGCTCTTGACCTCGGTATGGCCCGGCGCGATATGCAGGCGGATGCCCAATTGTTCGTACATACGCTGCTGCATATGCTCCAGGTCCTGCAGGCTCTTGAGGTTTTCCAGGCGCTCGAGCAGGCGTTTTTCTTCCTGGCGTGTCAGGTTGAGAATGCGCAGGTCGGCGCCGGGCGCCTCCAGCAAGCGTTCGCGCTCGCAGACGCAGGCGCCGGGCGGGCAGGGTTGGCGAATGGTCATGTGCGTGCCCTCCCGTAACCTGCGCGGTGGCCTTAGTAGCTGAGCGTCACGCCGAGGCTGCCCAGGGCCTTCCAGTACCCAGGATAGGTCTTGGCCACGCAGTCCGGATCTTGAATGTGAATGCCCGAGACTTTCAGCCCGGCCAGGGCAAAGCACATGGCGATGCGGTGGTCGGCATGGGTGTCGATCGATGCGTTGCACGATGTGCCGGCCAGGGCCGGGTCGGCGGCCACCAGCAGATCGTCGCCCTCGATGGTCGCCAGGCCCGCACGGATTGCGTTGAGGCCGTCATGCAGCGCCTGCACGCGGTCACATTCCTTGACGCGCAGGTTGGCCAGTTCAGTAAAGCGCACCGGGGTGTTGTTGAAGGCGGCGAGCACCGCCAGGGTCGGGATGGCGTCCTGCATCTGCGAGCCCACTACCGTAGCCGGCATGTTCGGGAACTGGGCGATCACTGCCTGGGCCTTGGCGTCCGGCTGGGTGAAATCCTCGGCGGCGACGCCGATGTCGATACGGCCGCCGGTCAATACTTCTGCGGCCCACAAGTAGGTGGCTGCGGAGGCGTCGGGTTCGATCAGGTAATCGTGGGCGGTGTAGCCGGTCGCGGCCACGCGCCAGGTGCTGTCGTCGACGGCTTCAACCTGAGCGCCGAAGGCACGCATGCAATCGAGGGTCAGGTCCACATAGCCACGGGCACCGATGTCCTTGCCGGTCAATGCGACTTCAATCGGCGCTTCGCCGCAGGCTGCGAGCATCAGCAGCGCCGATACATATTGGCTGGACAGCCCGCCATCGATCTCGAAGCGCTTGGCCTGGACCTTGCCCACGCCGTGCACGGTCACCGGTGGGCAGCCGGTCGGGCTGTCGACCCGGATGCCGTGCTGGCCGAGGGTGGCGAGCAGTGGCCCGATCGGGCGCTTTTGCATGTAGTCGTCGCCGTCCAGTACCACGGTGCCTTCCACGGTGGCGACAGCGGCGGTGAGAAAGCGCATGGCGGTGCCGGCATTGCCGAGGAACAGCGGCTGCGCCGGCCATTGCAGTTTGCCCTGGCCGGTAACCACGAAGGTGGTGTCGTCCGGCTCATCGATGGTCACGCCCATCTGCCGCAGGGCTACCGACATGTGGCGGGTGTCGTCGCTCTTCAGGGCGCCGCTCAAGCGGCTGGTGCCGTTGGCCAGGGCCGCCAGCAGCAGGGCGCGGTTGGTAATGGATTTGGAGCCGGGGGGCGCGACCTTGCCATTGAGAGGAAAGTTGGGCGGTGTAACGGTCACGGTTTTCTGCGAACTCAAGGGACAAGGCTCCTGATCAAGGCGAGGTGGCATGGAGTGGCCGACGGGGCGGACCCGAATAATCGGCCAAAGGTGCGGTGCTTGTCGAGATTTAGCGCTGGCTCAGCCAGTAATCGTGCAGCGCTCGGGCGGCCGGTTCGATTTCGCCGACCTGTTGCTGATGCGCCTGCACATCCAGGTCCGCCGGCAACTCGAAATTATCCTGCTCGGCGCACCAGGAGATTTTTTCGAACTGAACGGCCAGTTCGGCGGGCAGCGCTGGCCAGTTGCCAATGGCGGCGCCACGGATGTAGCCAAAGCACCATTCTTCCGCAAGGGTCACAGACTGGCCGTGGTGTTCTTTTTCATCGAACAGGGCCTTGAATGTCGTGGAATCGCCAGCCAGTTGCGCCGCCAGCGTGTTGAAGTGGCGTACACACAGGTCCAGGAACTGCCCGGCCTCTGCGGGGCTTTCCCAGTCCGGGTGCTGCCCGCCCCAGATTGCCGGGAACCACTCGGCGATCTCCACCTGCGTCGGGCTGGAGACCAAGGCCGTGAAATAACCGTCGAGTTCAGCCAGGTTCAGCACCGAATGGTCGTCGCCGTACTTGAGCAGGGTCTCCTCGATCAGGTCGAAATCGGCGGGGGTGAGGGGCTGGGCGTGCATGGGGCATATCCTTCAAACGTCGAACGCCGCAGTGGGGCGGCTTAAAGCGCCAAGGATGGCGCCTGGCAAGGTTTTTTGCCAGTCCCGCTTTTGGCCGATGCGCCGTTGCCTGGCCTTGTTATAGTTCAGGCCTTATCACTCGCCAGTCAGGGATCACTGCCATGTCCGAATACCAAGCTTTCGTCGTCGAACTCAACGGCAACGTTGCCCATGTGCAGATCAACCGCCCGGAAAAGATCAACGCGATGAACGCGGCGTTCTGGAGCGAAATCATCGATATCTTCCAATGGGTCGAAGACACCGATGCCGTGCGCGCGGTGGTGCTCAGCGGTGCTGGCAAGCACTTTTCCTCCGGTATCGACCTGATGATGCTCGCTTCGGTAGCCAACGAGCTCGGCAAGGATGTGGGCCGTAACGCGCGCGTGCTGCGGCGCAAGATCCTCGAACTGCAAGCCTCGTTCAATGCGGTCGACAACTGCCGCAAGCCGGTGCTGGCAGCGATCCACGGCTATTGCATCGGCGGCGCCATCGACCTGATCAGCGCCTGTGACATGCGCTACGCCGCCGAGGATGCGCTGTTCTCGATCAAGGAAGTCGACATCGGCATGGCCGCCGACGTCGGCACCTTGCAACGCCTGCCGCGCATCGTCGGCGACGGCATGTTGCGCGAACTGGCCTACACCGGTCGTCAGTTCGGCGCCGAAGAAGCGCGCAGCATCGGCCTGGTCAATCGCGTGTATGCCGACTCGACCAGCCTGTTGGCGGGCGTCATGGCCATCGCCCATGAAATCGCCGCCAAGTCGCCGATTGCCATCACCGGCACCAAGGCGATGATCAGCTATATGCGCGACCACAGCATCAATGACGGCCTGGAATACGTTGCCACCTGGAACTCGGCTATGTTGCAATCCAACGACCTGCGCGTGGCCATCGCGGCCCATATGAGCAAACAGACACCCGAATTCGTGGATTGATTGATATGACCCCAGGCTGGATTACCACAACGCTGCTGGACAACGACGCCGCCGGCGGCTGGGCCGTGGCCCGCAGCCGCGATGGCTTTTTGCACGATGCCAACGGGCCGCTGTTCCCCCGCGAATGGCTCAAGCGCCAGGACCTGTCGGTCTTTGCCGAACACGGCATCGGGCATCTCGATGGCGAGCCGGTGTACCTGCTGGAAATCAACGGTACTGCTGAGGTGCCGGGCTGCAGCTGGCAAGGCCTGCGCGGCTTTATGCTGCAAGGCGATCACACGCTGTACAAAGTGCTGGGTTATGCCGCACAGATCGGCACCTGGGCGCGCGAGCATCGCTTCTGCGGCAGTTGCGGCCAGGCCATGGTCCAGGTGCCACGGGAACGGGCGATGTACTGCCAAGCCTGCGACCTGCGCAGCTATCCGCGGATTTCGCCGAGCATGATCGTGCTGGTGACCCGTGGCGATGAAATCCTGCTGGCGCGCTCGCCACGCTTTGTCACCGGGGTCTACAGCACCCTGGCCGGCTTTGCCGAGCCGGGTGAGTCGGCTGAAGACTGCCTGATCCGTGAGGTGCGCGAGGAAGTGCAGGTCGAGGTGAAGAACCTGCAGTATATGGGCAGCCAGTGCTGGCCGTTCCCGCATTCGATGATGCTGGGCTTTCATGCCGAGTATGCCGGTGGCGACATCGTGCCCCAGGCCGACGAAATCGAAGATGCGCAGTGGTTCAATATCCACGACCTGCCGCCGTTGCCGGCGTCACGCTCGATTGCGCGTTACCTGATCGACCTCTATGTGGCGCGCCGCCTAGGCCACGCTGAGCCAGTGCTGCCAGGCTAGGCGCACGGTCAGGCCGAGCACCACGGTGATGAACACCGGGCGAATGAACTTGGCGCCGCCGCTGATGGCGCTGCGAGCGCCAAAGAATGCGCCGCCCATCACCGAGATGCCCATCGCCAGGCCGACGATCCAGTCCACCGAACCGTTGATGATGAACACCGTCAATGCCGCCGCGTTGCTGACGAAGTTCATGCTGCGCGCCACGCCGCTGGCCTTCACCAGGTCGATCGGGTGCAGCAGCATCGTGCTCACGGTCCAGAACGCGCCGGTGCCTGGCCCGGCTACGCCGTCGTAGAACCCCAGGCCGAAGCCCTGGGTGGCCTGCCATTTCTTCTTGATGGGTGCCTCGGCGTCCAGCGGCGCCTTGGGCGTGCCGCCGAACAGCAGGTACACCCCGCAGGCGAACACGATCACCGGCAGCATCTTGTTCAGGGTTTCGGCGGGCAAATAGTGCGCGACCACGGCGCCGGTCAGCGCACCGATCAACGTACCGACGATGGCATGCACCCATTGGCGCGGGTGGAACAGCTTGCGGCGGTAGAAGGTAAAGCTGGCGGTGGCCGAGCCAAAGGTGGAACTGAGCTTGTTGGTGCCCAGCACCAGGTGCGGTGGCATGCCGGCGGTAAGCAGGGCAGGGGTGGTGAGCAGGCCGCCGCCGCCGGCGATGGCGTCGATGAAACCGGCAACAAAGGCCACGACGGCGAGAATGGCGAGGGTGGTCAGGTCAACGCTGAGTTCGAAGGGCATGGGCAGGGCTTATTGTTGGCGGGGCTGCTGGGAAGGCCGCCATCTTACCCCCCGGATGTACGCAAAACCAAATGTGGGAGGGGGCTTGCCCCCGATGGCGGCCTGAGGGCCGACCAGGATGTTGGATTGGACCGGGTACATATCCATTATTTAGGTAACGGCTGCTTAGGGTTCCGCCCTTACGGCGGCTCACTTTTGAAAAGCGCAAAAGTAAGCAAAA
>NZ_CVTO01000159.1:0-3745 GCF_900004715.1 Pseudomonas sp. 24 E 13 | reverse complement strand
GGCGCCTGAGATCAAGATCAAAAGCAGATCAAGATCAAGAGCGACTCGCTTCGCATCGTGGTTACGGTTGCCGGTTGAGCGCTACAGAGTTGTGTAGATACCTATGGCCATCGGGGGCAAGCCCCCTTCCACATTTTTTATTTGTGTGTGCCCAACCATTCCAGCGCCGTGCGCCAGATGCAGATGCCCAGAAAGTACGCCGACATCAGCGACCACAGCCCGAACGTCCACGGGTTGGTGTTCGGATAATCCACCACCATCAGGAAACTGCACAGCAACCAGATCGTGGTCACCGCGATATTGATCGGCATGAAGCGCTTGACCCGGAACGGGTGCAGGAACTTCATCGGCGTCACGGTCAGCAGCGCCAGGCCGATCACGGTCAGCAGGGTGACCCAGGCGTCCGGCTGGATGATGTACACGCACAAGGCCACCACGTTCCACGCCGCCGGGAAGCCGACGAAATAGTTGTCCTTGCTCTTCATGTTCACGTTGCAGAAACAGAACAGCGATGACACCAGGATCACCGACACCGCAAACAGGTGGGTAAATTCCGGCAGGTCGATATAGCGGTAGATAAACAGTGCCGGGATGAACACGTAGGTGAGGTAATCGATCACCAGGTCCAGTACCGAGCCGTCAAAGCTGGGCAACACCGTGCTGACGTTGACCCGTCGCGCCAGGGAGCCGTCGAGGCCATCGACCACCAGGGCCAGGCCCAGCCACAGCAGGCAGGCCTTGGGTGAGTTTTCGAGCAGCGCCAGGGTGGCCAGGAATGCCAATACCACGCCCGTGGCGGTGAAGCCGTGGGCGCCCCAGGCTTTGATTCTGGCTACATGCAGGGTCGATATCACGGGCGGTTCTCCAAAGGATCAAACGGGGCAGCCGACAGCGTAACGCCGTCGAGTCTGGCCGGGGAATGCAGGTATCGACCGGGAAGGCGGGGATAAGGTTCACCACCCGGCGTATGGCTTAGCGTAGCAAGCGCAGCAAGTTTCGGCATCAGCCCTGGCGAAACACCAGGGCCTTCAAGCCACTTTGAGGGTCGATATCCGGGAATTCCGGCGGGTTTTCCAGGCGTTCTACAAAGCGCAGGCCCGCTGCCTCGCGGCTGACGCCGTCGATCAGGAAGTCTTCGCCGAACGCCGGATCGTTCATGCACGCCAGCACCGTGCCGTGGGGCGTGAGCAAGTCCGGCAGGCGACGCAGCACGCGCTGGTAGTCCTTGGTCAGCAGGAAGCTGCCTTTCTGGAAGGACGGCGGGTCGATGATCACCAGGTCATAGGGGCCGCTATGAGTGACCTTGGCCCAGGACTTGAACAGGTCGTGGCCCAGAAAGGTCACCTTGCTCAAGTCGTGACCATTGAGGCGATGGTTGTCACGGCCACGGCTCAGGGCGCCACGGGCCATGTCCAGGTTCACCACATGCTCGGCGCCGCCTTCGATAGCGGCCACGGAAAACCCGCAGGTGTAGGCAAACAGGTTAAGCACTCGCTGGCCTTTGGCCTGCTCGCGCACCCAGTTGCGGCCGTAGCGCATGTCGAGAAACAGGCCGCTGTTCTGTTTTTTACCCAGGTCGATCAAGTAGCGCAGGCCGCCTTCGGTAATGGTCAACTCGTCGAGGGCGTCACCGACCAGCCACTCGGTGGTGCTTTGCGGCAGATAGCGGTGTTGCAGCGCTACGGTATGGGCGCCGCAACCGGCCCAGTCGATCTGCAACAACAGCTGCTTCAAGGCCTGCAGATGCTCGGTCTCCTTGAACAGCGCCACCAGCACCACGCCTTGCAGCCAGTCCACCGTCAGTTGCTCGAGGCCCGGCCAGCAGCGGCCACGGCCGTGGAACAGGCGGCGGGTTTCAGCGGGTGGGGTGGCCAGGGCAGTGAGCAGATGGGCGTGCAGGGTAGCGAGTGCGTCTGGGGTCATCGGTGAGCGTCAGTCGTTGAGCGGGCGGCATTTTAAACACAATTGTGCGTCAGAGCGTGGCGATCAGGGCTGGGCCAAAGGTTTCGCGCAGAAAAACCGGGGCAATGTAGCGCTCGTAATGGGCTTCGGACAGCAGGAAAAACTCGCGGTCAATCGCATCGCGCAAGTCGGTGAGGGGACGCTCGCGAAACTCCGGCAGCAACGCCAGGCCATAGGCGTCCAGGTTCGACATGACCCGCGCACCCCGGGCAATCAGCTGGTACGCCCAGCAATACGGCGACTGCTGCGGCATGAAGCGAATCTTGCGATCTTCCAGTTGCTGGCGCAGGCGCTGCGGGTCGAAGACTTCCAGCTTGCTGCTCATCACCTGCACCAGCAACTGCTCCAGGCGCAGCCACACCGCATGCTTTTCCTCGGTGCTATAGCCGTTCCACTGGATCACTTCATGGTGATAACGCTTGCAGCCCCGGCAGACCACGTCACCGTAGACGGTGGAACACAGGCCTATGCAGGGCGTTTTGATGGTTTGATTGGGCATAAAAGGCAATTTGCAAAGTTATGGAACACCGCGTTCCCAATGTGGGAGGGAGCAAGCCCCACCCACATTGTGGAGCTGTGCTGTTAATCAATCCCAGCTCAGCGCGCCACCGGTCTGGTACTCGATCACGCGGGTTTCAAAGAAATTTTTCTCTTTCTTCAAATCCATAATCTCGCTCATCCACGGGAACGGATTGGTGGTCCCTGGATACTCTTCCTTCAACCCAATCTGCGACAGGCGACGGTTAGCGATGAACTTGAGGTAGTCCTCCATCATCGCCGCATTCATGCCCAGAACACCGCGAGGCATGGTATCCCGCGCATATTCAATCTCCAGTTGCGTGCCCTGCAGGATCATCTGGGTCGCTTCTTCCTTCATCTCGGCATCCCACAAATGCGGGTTTTCGATTTTGATCTGGTTGATCACATCGATCCCGAAGTTCAGGTGCATCGACTCGTCGCGCAGGATGTACTGGAACTGTTCGGCCACGCCGGTCATTTTGTTGCGGCGGCCCATGGACAGGATCTGGGTGAAGCCGCAATAGAAGAAGATGCCTTCCAGCACGCAGTAGTAGGCGACCAGGTTGCGCAGCAGCTCTTTGTCGGTGTCGACGGTGCCGGTTTCGAACTTCGGATCGGAGATCGAGCGGGTGTACTTCAGGCCCCAGGCGGCTTTTTTAGCGACCGATGGGATCTCGTGGTACATGTTGAAGATCTCGCCTTCATCCATGGCCAACGATTCGATGCAGTACTGGTAGGCGTGGGTGTGGATCGCTTCTTCGAAGGCCTGGCGCAGGATGTACTGGCGGCATTCGGGGTTGGTGATCAGGCGGTACACGGCCAGCACCAGGTTGTTGGCGACCAGGGAGTCGGCGGTGGAGAAGAAGCCGAGGTTGCGCATGACGATGCGACGTTCGTCGTCGGTCAGGCCTTCGGGGTTTTTCCACAGGGCGATGTCGGCGGTCATGTTGACCTCTTGCGGCATCCAGTGGTTGGCGCAGCCGTCGAGGTATTTCTGCCAGGCCCAGTCGTACTTGAAGGGCACAAGTTGGTTGAGGTCGGCGCGGCAGTTGATCATGCGCTTTTCGTCGACGGCGACGCGGGCGGAGGCGCCTTCGAGTTCGGCGAGGCCTTCGGCGACGTCGAGTTTGTCCAGTTCGGCCTTGGCGCGTGCGATGGCGGCCGAATCACTCGCGGTGACGGCGCGGGCTTCGATGGCGGCGGCGGCGCCGGCTCCGTCGAGGCGGTCCATGTTGGCTTCGGTGGCGTGGCCGGCGTTGGCGCC
>NZ_CVTO01000007.1:0-589 GCF_900004715.1 Pseudomonas sp. 24 E 13 | reverse complement strand
TGGTGTTGCAGGTTGACGTCGCCGGTGCCCAGGGGCTGCGCAATGCCCTTGGCCGTGGTCAGCTGAGCGGCGTGGCGCTGGTCAGTTTCACCCAGCAACTGGCCACCCTGCTGGGCGCCGGCCAGCCGCTGGAGCGCTCGCTGGGCATCCTGCTCAAGCAACCTGGCCAGCCGCAGACCCGCGCACTCATCGAGCGTATCCGCGAACAGGTCAAGGCCGGCCAGCCGTTATCCAAAGCGCTGGAGGAAGAGGGCCGCCAGTTCTCGCCGCTGTACCTGAGCATGGTGCGCGCGGGCGAGGCGGGCGGCGCCCTGGAAAACACCCTGCGCCAGCTCAGTGACTACCTGGAGCGCAGCCAATTACTGCGCGGCGAGGTGATCAATGCGCTGATCTACCCGGCCTTTCTGGTGGTCGGCGTACTCGGCTCGCTGGCGCTGCTGCTGGCCTACGTGGTGCCGCAGTTTGTGCCGATCTTCAAGGATCTGGGCGTGCCCATTCCGTTGATCACCGAAGTGATCCTCGGGCTCGGCCAGTTTCTAGGGGCCTATGGCCTGGCGGTTTTCGCCGGGTTGATCGTCACGATCTGGAC
>NZ_CVTO01000111.1:3895-23725 GCF_900004715.1 Pseudomonas sp. 24 E 13 | reverse complement strand
GCCGAGCCTTCGTGCTGGAGCAGTACCTGGGCCAGCTCAGCCAGGGCCTGGCCCACGCCAAACTGCTTATTCTGGATCATCGCCTGGGCGCCGACAGCGCGCCGACGATCGATCTGCGTTCTTTTACCTTGCCGGCCGATCCCTCGGTGCCGCGTAAAGCCGTTCAATAAGGAGTCTGTCTGTTGAGCGCTCATTCCCACGATCACGGTCATCACCACGGCCATCACCACCATCACCATCACGGCGATGAACAGGCAGCCGGAC
Source organism: Pseudomonas sp. 24 E 13 (assembly GCF_900004715.1). NCBI lineage: Bacteria > Pseudomonadati > Pseudomonadota > Gammaproteobacteria > Pseudomonadales > Pseudomonadaceae > Pseudomonas > Pseudomonas sp. 24 E 13. The sequence continues at coordinate 23,461 of NZ_CVTO01000111.1, read as the reverse complement.
CTATTCCCTGGCGACGCATGGCCTGGGCGGCAGTGCTTGTGCTGTTCGCCATCGCGGCGGCGAGCCTGGTGCAGGTGCGTTCCGGCGAGGCCACGGTGATTACCCGGTTCGGCAACCCGGTGCGGGTGCTGCTGGAACCGGGCCTGGGCTGGCGCTGGCCGGCGCCGTTTGAAGCGGCGATTCCGGTGGACCTGCGCCTGCGTACCACCTCCAGCGGGTTGCAGGATGTGGGCACTCGCGATGGCTTGCGCATCATCGTGCAAGCCTACGTGGCGTGGCAGGTGCAGGGCGATACCGACAATGTGCAGCGCTTCATGCGTGCGGTGCAGAACCAGCCGGACGAAGCGGCGCGGCAGATCCGTACCTTCGTCGGCTCGGCGCTGGAGACCACGGCAGCCAGTTTTGATCTGTCCAGCCTGATCAACACCGACGCCAGCCAGGTACGCATCGCCGAGTTCGAAGCCCAACTGCGCCGGCAGATCGATCAACAATTGCTCGCCACCTATGGCGTACGCGTGGCCCAGGTCGGCATCGAGCGGCTGACCTTGCCGTCGGTGACGCTCACCGCCACGGTCGACCGCATGCGCGCCGAACGTGAAACCATCGCCACCGAGCGCACTGCCGTGGGCAAGCGCGAGGCGGCGCAGATCCGCTCGGCGGCCGAGCGTGATGCGCGGATCGTGCAAGCCGAGGCCACGGTCAAGGCCGCTGATATCGAAGCGCAATCGCGGGTCGAGGCGGCGCAGATCTACGGACGTGCCTACGCGGGCAACCCGCAGCTGTACAACCTGCTGCGCTCGCTGGATACCCTGGGTACGGTGGTGACGCCAAGTACCAGGATCATTCTGCGTACCGATGCCGCGCCGTTCCGCGCGTTGGTGGATGGACCGAAGGATGTTCAGCCATGAGTGAGCGTGACAGCCCGGACAGCCCCTGGATCCAGGCCGGGCGCCTGACGTTCCTGGCGCTGTACGCAGTCACCGTATTGGCGGCGTTGGCCTGGGCGTTTTCCAATGTGCGCCAGATCGACCCGCAGAACCGCGCCATGGTGCTGCACTTCGGCGCCCTCGACCGCATTCAGAACGCCGGGTTGCTGCTGGCATGGCCGCAACCGTTCGAGCAGGTGGTGTTGCTGCCGGCGGCGGACCGGGTGATCGAGCGTCGGGTGGAGAACCTGTTGCGTTCGGATGCGGCGGTGCAGGCGGACCGCGTGGCCAGTTTCGCCACACCCTTGAGCGATACGCTGGCCGGCTCCGGCTATCTGCTGACCGGTGATGCCGGGATCGTGCAACTGGATGTGCGAGCCTTCTACAAGGTCACCGAACCCTATGCCTTTGTATTGCAGGGCGAGCATGTGCTGCCCGCGCTGGACCGCCTGGTGACGCGCAGTGCGGTTGCCCTGGCGGCGGCGCGGGACCTGGACACTATCTTAGTGGCGCGCCCTGAATTGATCGGCACTGACAACGGCGCCGCCGAGCGCCGCGAACGGCTGCGCGGTGATTTGGTGCAAGGCATCAATCAGCGTCTGGCACAGTTGACCGCCAGCGGCTTGGGGTTGGGTATCGAAGTGACCCGGGTCGATGTGCAATCGAGCCTGCCGGGCCCGGCGGTGAACGCGTTCAACGCGGTACTCACGGCCAGCCAGCAAGCTGACAAAGCGGTGGCCAACGCGCACACCGATGCGCAAAAGCTCACCCAGACCGCCAACCAGGAGGCTGATCGCCAGGTGCAGGTCGCCCATGCCCAGGCCAGTGAACGTCTGGCCAATGCCCAGGCGCAGACCGCCACGGTCGCCGGCCTGGCGCAAGTGAAAGACCCGGGCTTGTTGCTGCGCCTGTACCGTGAACGCTTGCCGAAGATTCTCGGCCAGGCCGGCTCGGTGACCACGGTCGATCCCAAAGACGACGCCCGTTTGATCCTCCAGGGAGCCGAGCAATGAGCGCATCCATGCTGACCACGACTGAACAGCGCAGCGCCGCCCGGCAATTGACCCTGGCCATGCTGGCCCTGGGTTTATTGCTGTTGGGCCTGGTATGGCGCTGGCTGGCGGCGGACCAGAGCGGGGTCAGCCAGCTGTTGCTCGGTGTTGCCTCGCTGCTGGTGGCCGTGCCGGTCATGCGTTCGGCCTGGTACAGCCTGCGCTATCCGAGCCTGCATGGCATCACCGACCAATTGATCGCGCTGGCGATGATGGGCGCCTGGGCAACGGGCGATCTGCTGACCGCTGCCTTGCTGCCGATCATCATGATTTTCGGGCATGTGCTTGAAGAGCGTAGCGTGATCGGTTCCCAGGAAGCGATCCATGCGCTGGGCAAGCTCACCCGCAGCCATGCACGCCGGGTGCAGGCTGACGGCAGCATTGTGGAAGTGGACAACGCCACGCTGAACAGCGGAGATGTGGTCGAAGTGCGCGCCGGCGACCGCGTGCCGGCCGATGGCGTGGTGCTGTCGGGCCAGGCCAGCCTGGACACCGCGCCGATTACCGGGGAGTCGGTGCCTCTGGAGGCCAGTGTGGGCGTACAGGTGTTCGGCGGGGCGATCAATCTCGACGGCCTGCTGCGCCTTGAAGTGACGCGCACGGGCAATGAGTCGACCCTGGGCAAGGTCATTGCGCTGATGCAGAACGCCGAGCGTGCCAAGCCGCCGATCACGCGGTTGCTGGAGCGCTATGCCGGTAGCTACATGGTGTTGGTACTGCTGCTGGCGGCGGTCACCTGGTTTGTCACCCACGACGCTCAGGCGATGCTGGCCGTGCTGGTGGCGGCGTGTCCGTGTGCATTGGTGTTGTCAGCGCCGGCGACCGCGATTGCCGGGATCGCGGTCGCTGCACGCCATGGCATCCTGATTCGCAGCTCGGCGTTTCTGGAAGAGCTGGCGGACCTCACTTCGCTGGTCGTCGACAAGACCGGCACCCTGACCTTCGGCACTTTACGCCTGCAGTCCATCCAAACCGCTTCGACCGATCGCCAGGCGTTGCTCAACCTGGCGGCCAGCCTCGGTTCGGCCAGCAGCCATCCGGTCAGCCGTGCGCTGGCGGGGTTGGCGACGCAGGAGCAACTGTTGACGCTGAGCGATATTCGCGAGCGCCAGGGGCTCGGCGTGGTTGCGCACACGGAACAGGGCGAAGCGGCGCTGGGCCGCCCCGAACTGTTCGAGCAACTGAATATCGTCACCACCTCGGTGCCTGAGCACGACGGCCCGATTGCCGGGCTGGCGCTGAACGGGCAATTCCTGGCCTGGCTGCTGCTGGCCGACAGCGTCAAACCGGAGGCGCGCCAGGCCTTGCAGGAGCTGCGCGAGCTGGGGCTGGGTCGCCAACTGCTGCTCACCGGTGACCGCCAGAGCGTGGCCGACAGCCTCGCCGTGAGTGTGGGCATCAGTGAGGTCCAGGCCCAGGCGTTACCGGAAGACAAACTCAACCGGGTGCTGGGAGAGATCGGCAGCGGTTTCCGGCCGATGGTGGTGGGGGATGGGATCAACGACTCCCTTGCACTGAAAGCCGGCGTGGTCGGCGTAGCGATGGGCGCGGGCGGTGCCGATATCGCGCTGGCCTCGGCCGACGTGGTGCTGATCGGCAGCGACCTGCGCCGCCTCGGTACCTGTGTGCGTTTGAGCCGCCAATGCCGACGCACCTTGCAGGTCAACGTGATCATCGGCCTGGGCTGGACGCTGGCCATCGTGGTGTTCGCCGCCTTCGGCTGGCTGGGCGCCGCCGGGGCCATGATTGCCGCCGTGCTGCATAACCTCAGCACCTTGCTGGTACTCGGTAACGCCGGGCGCTTGCTGCGCTTTCAGGAGCCGTTGCTGAAGCTCGACGAATAATTTTTACAAATCTTTGTACAGGGCTGTAACGCGCAAAGGGCGCCTCACTCTAGTGGTGTGTCGAGACTGGGCAATCCGTCCAGACCGACACCATCACCTGAGGACTACACAATGAATATCAAACACGCCGTTTCCGGTGCTGCCCTGGCGATCGCTGCCGCTTCCCTGTTTGCCGGCGTCGCCACCCAGGTACAGGCCGCCGATGCTCCGGTTCATTGCTACGGCGTCACTTCCTGCAAAGGCATGAACGACTGCAAAACCGCTGAAAACGCCTGCAAAGGCCAGGCGGTCTGCAAGGGCCACGGCTTCAAGGCCATGACCCAGGCCGAATGCGACAAGGCCGGTGGCAAAGTCGGCGAGTAACCGACACGCGAGTGCGACCGCAGCGGACACCGCGCCGCTGCGGACACTTCCAGGAGCGCATGATGGTCAGTTCTTTCCCCTTCCTGGGTTACGGCCTGGGTTTACGCAACGAATACTATGAACAGATCCTGGCCCAATCCCCTGCGGTGGATTGGTTCGAAGTGATCTCCGAGAACTACATGGTGCAGGGCGGCAAAGCCTTGTACTACCTGGACGCGATAGCCGAGCGCTATCCCCTGGTGATGCACGGTGTGTCTCTGTCGATCGGTGGGCCCCATGCCATCGATACCGAATACCTCAAGCACATCCAGCAGCTTGCCGCGCGCATCCAGCCGGCGTGGATTTCCGATCACCTGTGCTGGAGCCGGGGCAGCGCCCACCAGTTGCATGACCTGCTGCCCCTGCCTTACACCGAGGAAAGCCTGTACCACGTGGCCAGTCGCGTGCGTCAGGTGCAAGACGTGCTGCAACGCCCGTTGGTGCTGGAAAACGTCTCCAGCTACGTACGCTCCAAGGCAGATGAATTTACCGAGTGGCAATTTCTCAATGCGTTGACGCACCTGACGGGATGCCAACTGCTGCTCGACGTGAACAATGTGTACGTCAGCTCGCGCAACCACGCGTTCGATGCCTGGGAGTTCATTCGCAACCTGCCGCCCGAGAGCATTCGCCAACTGCACCTGGCGGGGCATCTGGATTACGGCGACTACGTGGTCGATACCCATGATCACCCGGTGTGCGACCCCGTGTGGGCGCTCTATCAGCGCACCCTGGAACATCTGGGGCCGGTGTCGACGCTGCTGGAACGCGACGATCATTTTCCGCCATTCGAGGCGTTGCTGGCTGAATTGAGCAAGGCCCGGGAGCTGGGGGCCACCGCTTTGGCCAGGGGTGCGCTATGCGCCTGATCGATTGGCAACTGGCCTTCGAGGCGCATCTGTTGTCTGAAACGTCCACCGCCGCCAGTGGATTTTCTTCCACCCTGCTCGGCGGCCCGACGCTGGATGTAGACACGGGCCTGGCGATTTATCACAACGCTTACCTGTCGCGCTTACAGGAAGTGTTACGTCATGATTTCGCCGCCATCCGCTACTGGCTGGGTGATGAAGAGTTTGCCGCATTGAGCCAGGCGTATGTTCGGCGCTACCCGTCGGCCCATTACAGCCTGCGTTGGCTGGGTGAGCGCTTTGCAGTGTTTATTCTTGAGCATCTGGTGGCCGAACAAAGTATTCCCCTGGCCGAACTGGCGCAGTTGGAATGGGCGTTCACCCTGGCCTTCGACGCGCCTGCGGGCGAGTCGCTGACCCTCGACCATATGGCGCAACTGACGCCCGAGGACTGGCCGCATTTGCGCGTATCGCTGGCACCTTCAGTGCATCATGTGCTGTGCCGTTTCAATACAGTGGCGATCTGGCGGGCCAACAAGGATGAATCGGACTTTCCCGGCAGCCAGGCGCTGGACGTGGCACATGTGTGCCTGGTGTGGCGTCACCGCAACCTGTGCCAGTACCGCAGCCTGGAACCGGATGAGGCCCGTGCCCTGGCAGGCATGACGACCACCGGCTGGAACTTTTCAGAACTGTGCATCGAGTTGACAGTCACTTATGGAGAGGGTGCGCCACTGCAAGCGGCCACGTGGTTGAAACAGTGGATCCAGGACGGGTTGCTCGAACGTCGGGCTTCATAGCAGGCAGTTATTTAATCGATAGCTTCCTACTTTATTTGGGATGGTCTACCCTCACTCCAGACGTCTGAAACAAGGGGGGGACTACTCATGCTCGCGCAACTTCCACCGGCCTTACAGAATCTTCAGCTACCGCTGCGTCTGCGACTCTGGGACGGCCATGAATTCAACCTGGGCCCGGAGCCCAGTGTGACCATTGTGGTGAAGGACCCTACGGTCGTCACACAGCTGACCCATCCCACGCTCGACTCACTGGGCGAAGCCTTCGTCGAGGGCAAGCTGGACCTCGAAGGCTCCATTGCCGAGGTGATCAGGGTATGTGACGAATTGAGTCACGCCTTGATCGACGACGACGACGGACCTCGCCCGGTGCGCTCGATCCACGACAAGGCAACCGACGCGGCGGCCATCTCCTACCACTACGACCTGTCCAATGAGTTCTACCAGCTATGGCTGGACCAGGACATGGCGTATTCCTGCGGTTATTTCGAAACCGGCAGCGAGTCCATCGACCAGGCCCAGCAAGACAAATTTCGCCACCTGTGCCGCAAATTGCGCTTGCAGCCGGGTGAGTATCTTCTCGATGTAGGCTGTGGCTGGGGCGGGCTGGCGCGGTTTGCGGCGCGGGAATTCGGCGTCAAGGTGTTCGGGATTACCTTGAGTAAGGAACAACTGGCCCTGGCCAGAGAGCGGGTCAGGGCCGAAGGCCTTGAAGAGCAGGTCGACCTGCAACTGCTCGACTATCGCGACCTGCCTCAGGATGGCCGTTTCGACAAGGTGGTGAGCGTGGGCATGTTTGAACATGTCGGCCACGCGAACCTGGCGCAATACTGCCGGATTCTGCACGGCGCCGTGCGCGAAGGCGGCCTGGTGATGAACCATGGCATTACCGCCAAGCATACCGATGGTCGTCCTGTGGGCCGTGGTGCCGGGGAGTTTATCGAGCGCTATGTATTCCCCAATGGCGAGCTGCCGCACCTCGCGATGATGACGGCGGAAATCAGCGAAGTCGGCTTGGAAGTGGTGGATGTCGAAAGTCTGCGCCTGCACTACGCCCGCACACTGGACCACTGGAGCGAGCGCCTGGAGGACAACCTCGAAGCGGCGACGAAGAGGGTGCCGGAGCACGCTTTGCGTATCTGGCGCCTGTACCTGGCCGGTTGCGCCTATGCGTTTGCGCGGGGCTGGATCAACCTGCACCAGATCCTGGCGGTGAAACCCCATGCCGATGGCAGCCATGAACTGCCGTGGACGCGGGAAGATATCTACCGCTGAATGTGGGAGGGGGGCTTTTTGTAGGAGCGAGCTTGCTCGCGAAAAACTCACAGGCACCGCGTTCATTCAGGAAGGACGCGTTATCGTTGACGTTTTTCGCGAGCAAGCTCGCTCCTACAGAGGGCCACCTGTGTGTTTAAAGGATGGGTGAGATCAAGCGCGCCACCCGCATGCCCAGCTGTTGCAGGCGCCGGGTCTCGCGGCTTTCTTCCTGGCTGACTTCATGGGCCAGGGCGAAGTCGTCCAGCAGCATCTGCTCCACCTCTTTGGCGAAGGCTTCGTCGACCGTCAGCAACATCACTTCGAAATTCAGCCGGAACGAACGGTTGTCCATGTTCGCACTGCCGATGGCGCTGATTTCGCTGTCTACCAGCACCACTTTTTGATGCAGGAACCCGGGGGTGTAGCGAAACACCCGCACGCCGGCGCGTACCGCTTCGATGGCATAGAGGCTGGAGGCGGCGTACACGATGCGGTGGTCGGGACGCGAGGGCAGCAGCACGCGCACATCTACGCCGCGCAGGACGGCCAGGCGCAGGGCGGCGAACACCGCTTCGTCGGGGATGAAATACGGGCTGGTGATCCACACGCGCTGGGTCGCGGCATGAATGGCCTCGACGAAAAACAGCGAGCAGGTTTCGTATGGGTCCGCCGGCCCGCTGGCGAGCAATTGGCAGAGCACGCCGTCTTCCGGATAAGCGTCCGGCAGGATCAGGGGCGGCAATGCCCGCGCGGCCCAGAACCAGTCCTCGGCAAACGACTCCTGCAAGCACGCCACCACCGGGCCGGTGACCTGCACGTGGGTATCGCGCCACGGTGACAACGGCGGCTTTTTGCCGAGGTATTCATCGCCCACATTGTGCCCGCCGACAAACCCGGTGACGCCGTCCACTACCACGATTTTGCGATGGTTGCGAAAGTTGACCTGGAAGCGGTTCAGCCAGCCACTGCGGGTGGCGAAGGCCTTGACCTTCACCCCGGCGTCGCGCAGCGATTGTACGTAGCGATGGGGCAGGGCGTGGCTGCCGATACGGTCGTAGAGCACGTAGATGTCCACGCCTTCGGCCGCCTTGGCCGTGAGTAACCGGTGCAGTTGGCGGCCGAGGTCATCGTCGTGAATGATAAAAAACTGGAACAGTACGGCGGTTTTCGCGTTGCCGATGGCCTCGAAGATGGCGCTGAAGGTGGCGTCGCCATTGACCAGCAACTGCACCTGGTTATTGGCCAGGCAGGGCATGCGACCCAATTTGGGCATGGCGCGCAAGGACGCGTAGGCACTGGAGTTGCGTGCGGCCAGCGCTTCCTCGACCCACGGGCGCCAGTTCAGTTCGGCGATTGCCCGGTGCATTTCCTGGTTGGCCTGGCGACGCGCCTGGATGTAGGCATCGAAGGTGCTGCGCCCGAAAATCAGGTAGGGAATCAGCGTGAGATAGGGCATGAACATCAACGACAACGCCCAGGCAATCGAGCCTTGGGCGGTCCTGACGGTCAGTACCGCATGGACTGCGGCGAGGCTCCCGAAAAAATGCAGCGTGGCAATGAAGTAGGCGAGCAGGTGCGGGCCAAAAAAATCCATGAACGACATCACTCCGGGCAGTCCAGTGCGTAACAGACCATGTTCCACAGTGAATGTCGCTATTTTATTTGCCGTGCAACACTGGCGCCTTTGCGGCGTCTAACGCCCACCATTGCCCAGGAGTTACCCGATGAATGCTCGTCTGCTGTGTTTGTCCATGGTTGTTGGTTTGTCGCTGCCGTTGGCGGCGCAGGCGCAGATGTTGGCGCCGGGCTTGTGGGAATTGACCACCAGCAATATGAAAGTCGATAACCAGGACCTGCCGGACCTGTCGCTGATCCTCGGTCAGCTCAAGCAACAGATGACCCCCGAACAGCGCGCCATGCTGGAAAAACAAGGCATTACCATGGCCGGTAAAGGCGTGCAGGTGTGCCTGACGCCGGCTCAGGTCGCCTCCGATTCCATCCCCCTGACCGACCCGCAGTCGGGCTGTAAACAGCAAGTGACCGACAAGACCGGCAACCAGTGGAAATTCCGCTTCAGTTGCCCGAAAGCCCAGGGTGTGGGGGTGGCGACGTTCCAGAGCCAGAAAGAATTCACCACCACCGTCAACGGCACCTTCAATGCCACCGGCATCCAGCAAAAGGGCAGCCTGGACACTCACGCCCAGTGGCTGGGTAACGATTGCGGCACCGTCAAACCTCGCGCCTGACCCAGCCGGGCATTGCCAATCAACACCCGATTCCTGCTTCAGAACTCGTTTTGCAGGGCCTTGTAACCGCGCACCAGGTCGACATTGGTGCGCGCCACGTCTTCGGAAAACTCCGAGGCGCTGACACTCACCGGCGGGAATTGCGACAGGTCGGTAGTGGGCCCGATGCGGGTGGTGGAGGGGACATAGAAGGCTGCGGGCAGGTCGCGCCCGTCCACCACCGAGTTGTGCCGCACCACGCAGCCGTCGCCCACGGCGCAGTTGAACAGCACGCTGTTGAAGCCGATGAACACGCGGTCGCCGACGGTGCAGGGGCCATGCACGATGGAGCGGTGCGCAATCGAGGTGAACTCGCCGATGGTCACGGCGGCGCCGGACTTGGAGTGGATCACCACGCCGTCCTGAATATTGGAATTGGCACCGATGGTAATGGGGTCCATGGCGCCGCTGGCGTCGACCTCGTCGGCGCGGATCACGGCGTAGGGGCCCACAAACACGTTTTCGCCGATGATGACCTTGCCGCAGATGATCGCGGTTTTGTCGACATAGGCCGATTCGGCTATTACCGGCAGATCGCCGGAAGGGTTCTTGCGAATCATGGTTTGCCCAGCGCGGCGCACAAGGTGTTGAGGTTGTACTCGAACAGCCCGGTAAAGGTGCTGGCCGGGCCTTCTGCGGCCAGGGCATCGGAGTACAGCGTGCCGCCGATCTGCGCGCCGCTTTCGTCGGCAATTTGCTTGAGCAGGCGTGAGTCCTTGATGTTTTCCATGAACACGGCCTTGACCTTGTCCTTGCGGATCTGGGTGATCAACGCGGCCACTTCGGCGGCCGACGGTTCGCGCTCGGTGGACAGGCCTTGGGGCGCGAGGAACTGGATACCGTAGGCCTGGCCCAGGTAACCGAAGGCGTCATGGGAGGTGACGATACGGCGGTTACCCGCAGGCAGCGCGCCGAACCTGGCCTTGGCTTCGGCCAGCAGGCGGTAGATGTCTTTCAGGTAGGCCTGGCTGTTGCGCATATAGTCCGCCTGGTTGGCAGGGTCGGCGGCCACCAGCGCCTTGGTGATGTTGTTGACGTAGATCTCGGCATTGGCCAGGTTGTGCCAGGCGTGCGGGTCGGGGATGGTCTCGCCGTCCTCGTCCATGGTGTGGGAGATTACGCCCTTGCTGGCGGTGACCACAGTGGCCCGGGTTTCGGTGCTGGTCACCAGGCGGTCCAACCAGGGCTCGAAGCCCAGGCCGTTCTTGATGATGAGCCTGGCCTTGAGCAGCGCCTTGGCGTCGTCCGGCGTGGGCTCGTAGGTGTGGGCGTCGGCGTCCGGGCCGACCATGTTGCTGATCTGGATGTGATCGCCACCAATGTGTTGGGTGATGTCATCGAGGATACTGAAGCTGGTGACCACCTGGAGTTTGTCGGCGGCCTGGGACATCGACAGCGGCAGCAGCAGGCTGAACAGCACGAGTAGAGCGCGCATCGGAAAACACCTCATTGGGATGACAGCAAGGGCGGGCGGCGCAGCAAGCCGTGCACCGGACCGAAGACCACGGACAGCAAATACCCGGCGCCCGCCACCAGCACGATGGCCGGGCCGCTGGGCAGTGAGTAATAGAACGACAACAGCAGACCCAGCCATACCGACAGGCATCCCAGCACTGCCGATACCGCGATCAACACCGGCAGGCGCCGGCTCCAGAAGCGTGAAGCGATGGCCGGCAGCATCATCAAACCCACCACCATCAAGGCGCCAATGGCCTGGAAACCGATCACCAGGTTCAGCACTACCAGGGTCAGGAACAGTCCGTGGGCGAGCGGGCCCAGGCGGCTGACGGTTTGCAGGAACAGCGGGTCGAGGGTATCGAGCAACAGCGGTTTGTAGATCAGCGCCATGGCAATCAGGCTGAAGCCGGTCACCCACAGCATGCCGGTGAGGGTGGTTTCATCCACGGCCAGCGCGGAGCCGAACAGCAGGTGCAGCAGGTCCAGGCGCTTGCCGGCGATGCCAAGAATCAACACGCCGGCGGCGAGGGAGATGGGGTAGATGGCGGCGAGGCTGGCGTCTTCGCGCAGGCCGGTGCGACGGGTGATCCACGCGGATAACCCCGCCATGCCCAGCCCGGCGCCGAGGCCGCCGAGGGTCAACGCGGGCAGGCTCAGCCCGGCGAACCAGAAGCCCAGGGCGGCGCCGGGCAGAATGCCGTGGGCCACCGCATCACCGATCAGGCTCATGCGCCGCAGGATCAAAAACACCCCCAGCGGCGCTGTGCTGCAGGCCAGCACCAGCCCGCCGATCAGCGCGCGGCGCATAAACACGAAGTCGACAAAGGGCATCCACAAGTGGGCGGCAACATGCATCAGGCCACCTGCAATTGCGGTTGTGGACGAATCAACTCTTTACTCCTGCCCAGCACGCAGCCTGTGCTTTTGATGTGCAGCACGTCCGGTGTGTGGTGGCGCACCGACGCCAGGTCATGACAGACCACCATCAGCGTGCGGCCTTCTTCATGCCAGGCATGGATATGTTTCCAGCACAGCGCCTGGCCTTCCTCATCAAGGGCAGCGTGGGGTTCGTCGAGCAGCAACACCGGCGAGTTGGTCAGGCTCATGCGGGCGAGCAAGGCGCGTTGCAGTTGCCCGCCGGACAGGGCCATTAACGGGCGTTGCTCCACACCGCTCAGGCACCAGTCTTCCAGCGCGGCGTGCAGGCGTTCGTTGCGTTGCGGTGCCGTGAGCCGAGTGCCCCACAATCCCGCGGCGACCAGTTCCTGCAGGCTGATGGGGAACTGCCGGTCCAGGTATTGCTGTTGGGGCAGGAAGGCCAGGCCGCCGCGCCGTGGAACATCGACGCTGACCTTTCCTGCCAGCGGCTTGTGCAAGCCGGCGATGACCTTGAGCAGGCTGCTTTTGCCACAGCCATTGGGGCCGATGACGCCGGTGAGGCTGCCTTTTTCCAGGGTGAAATCCACGGCGGGGGTGAGCGGTTGGCCCGGAGCACCCCAGCGCAACGCAGTGCAGGTGATCATGTGGAAGGTCTCGTCCAGCGGCTTTCAGCCACGGCATCGTGCGCGTGCAGGCTTTCGGCGTGGACCACTTTGAGGTGAAAGGCCTTGACCGCATCCGAGCGCTTCAAGGCGAGGTTAAGGCGGCGGGCGGCGTCCTCGCAGAACATCAGGTTCTGCCCATTGGCCAGGGCGAAGGCTTGCTCATCGGCACGTTTGACTGCGGTTTGCACGGCGGTGCCGAGGGCGGCTTCGGCACTGTTGATCAGGTCGACAATTGGCAATTGCTCGCCCTGCAGGTGCACATGCAACTGCGCGCTGCTGCGTTGGCTGTGGGGGGTGGCGACAATGCCGTTGGCGCTGCCGAGCCAGGTCAACACGTCTGCATGCTGCAATGGCGTGTTGGCGAAATCGTCGAGAAATTGCTGTTGAATCAATTGCCTGGCGAGGGCGGCGGAGCATGGGCAGGTTGATGAGTAGGTCACGTCAATTTTTAGTTCCACGTGGAACATCTGGTTTTCCAGACGCGCCTCAATGCTGACCGGGTAGCGTTTCCAACCATCCAAAGGGCTGACCAGAGCCGGGCGTTTCAACAGCAAGTTGGTGTGGATACGCAGGTAGGCGTTATTAGATAAATCTTCATGTGTGTCGAGAAAGCGCTGCAGTACATTACGCAGAAGTGCAGGCGTCAGCGGCTGCTGATCGAACATTTCCAGTGCCAGGTACAGGCGTGACATATGAATGCCACGGGCCGATCCATCGTCCAGGCTCACACCGGCATCGGCGGTGGCGAGCAGGCGTTGGCCATCAAACAGGACAGGCAAGGCCACGCCGCACATGCCCACCCAGTCGAGTGGCAAGGCTTGGCGTGAAGCCTGCGCGGCGATATCCGGCAGAGTCAGCGCATTCATAAGCAGGTCCATCGTTGGTAATAATTAGACATGTTATAGTATAACAATAACATTCACGATGAATTTTCTGCTCCAGCCTTTCTTCAGTCACGTCGAGCAGGGACGCTCCCTTATTTGCGGTATCGGTCATGCACAGACGTCAGCTCCTCAACCTGCTGTTGCTCAGCCCCCTGTTCGCCTTGCCGCCGGGGGCTTACGCCACGCAGATCCGCAATGCGCGCCTGTGGCGTTCGGCCGATAAGCTACGGCTGGTCTTCGACCTCAGCGGCCCGGTGCACTACAAGACGTTTTCACTGACCGCCCCGGAACGCTTGATCATCGACCTGAGCGGCGCAGGGCTCAGTGGCGATTTCTCCCAGTTGGCGCTCAAGAACAGCGGAATTACCTCGATCCGCTCCGGGCATTTTGGCCAGAACGACACCCGCATCGTGCTGGACCTGGCCGCGCCGATGCAGCTCAACAGCTTCCTGTTACCGCCCCAGGAGGGCCAGGGCCACCGTCTGGTGCTCGACCTGACCCGCGCCACACAGGCGCCTCGTCAAATCGCCGCCGAACCTGCGCCCTTGATCGCGCCGGTGGATAAAACCCATCCCCGGCGCGACATCATTGTGGTGGTCGACCCGGGTCACGGCGGCAAGGACCCCGGCGCGATCGGCTCCAAGGGCCAGCGGGAAAAGGACGTGGTGCTGTCGATCGCTCAGTTGCTGGCCAAACGCTTGAAGCGCGAAAAGGGTTTTGACGTGAAGCTGGTGCGCAACGATGACTTTTTCGTGCCTTTGCGCAAGCGCGTGGACATCGCCCGTCAGCACAAAGCCGATATGTTCATCTCCGTGCATGCCGACGCCGCACCAAGGCTTACTGCTTCGGGGGCCTCGGTGTACGCGTTGTCCGAAGGCGGCGCCACCTCGGCGACCGCTCGCTTCATGGCGCAGCGCGAAAACGGCGCGGACCTGTTGGGCGCCACGACGTTACTCAACCTCAAGGACAAGGACCCGATGCTCGCGGGAGTAATCCTCGACATGTCGATGAACGCCACCATCGCCTCCAGCCTGCAACTGGGCAGCTCGGTGCTGGGTAGCCTGCAAAATATCACCAGCCTGCATCAGAAGCGGGTGGAGCAGGCCGGATTTGCGGTGCTCAAATCACCGGACGTGCCGTCGATCCTGGTCGAGACCGGCTTTATCTCCAACACCCAGGACGCCCAGCGGCTGGTAACGGCGCGCCATCAACAGGCGGTTGCCGATGGCCTGTTCGACGGTCTGAAAAAATACTTCGAGAAAAACCCACCGATGAACAGCTACATGGCGTGGGCGCAGGAACAGAAGAAAGGCCAGGTCTAGCAGCCGGTGATGCGGCTGCAGGTGAATGTGGCGCTGGCTCCGCCGGAACTGGAGAAGCGGTTGAGCGTGGTCCAGCCCACGCGCCGCGTGTAGCCGACCCACGCCTCACCGTCCGATGCCAACCCGGTAAAGAACGTCAGCTGCCCATAGCGGCTGTTGGTTTGTGCCCAGTAGCGTTTGCCGATCACTTCGAAACCGCGCAAATACGTGGTGCTGCCGACGGTCGCCACGCTGTAGGCATTGCCCAGCGGGTCTACGCAGGCCAGCAGGTTGGCGCTGCGCGTGCAGTGGGCCGACAGGCTTGGGGATTGAGCACAGGCAGGTCCCGCCGCTGCCAATAGCAGGATGTACCACAGGCGTTTCATCGGGTTTCTCTGGGGTTGGGAGGTGATCAAGCTTCGCGCCCTTCGTCACGCAGAGCAAGGAGGGTTGGCTTGTTTGTATTGTTATAATATAACATAAACAAAGCCTGGCTTGACCGGGCAGCCTGATGAGAGCGACCTGATGCCCAATCGTCTACCCGTTACCGTGTTGTCCGGCTTTCTCGGCGCCGGTAAAAGCACCCTGCTCAACCACGTACTGCGCAACCGCGAACACCTGCGCGTGGCGGTGATCGTCAACGACATGAGCGAAATCAACCTCGACGGCAGCGAGGTCCAGCGTGACGTCACCCTTAATCGCGCCGAAGAAAAGCTGGTGGAGATGAGCAACGGCTGCATCTGCTGCACGTTGCGTGAAGACCTGCTCGAAGAAGTCGGCAAGCTTGCCAGGGAAGGCCGGTTCGATTACCTGCTGATCGAATCCACCGGCATTTCCGAACCCATGCCTGTGGCCGAAACCTTCACCTTTCGCGATGAAAACGGGCAAAGCCTGGCGGATATCGCGCGCCTGGACACCATGGTCACCGTGGTCGACGGCATGAATTTCCTGCTCGACTATCAAGCCGCGGAAAGCCTGGCCTCACGCGGGGAAACCCTGGGGGAAGAGGATGAGCGCTCGATCACCGACCTGTTGATCGAACAGATCGAGTTCGCCGATGTGATACTGATCAGCAAGATCGACCTGATCGGCAGCCACGAGCGCCAAGAGCTGATGGCGATCCTCGAACGGCTCAATGCCCAGGCACACATCATCCCGATGGTGATGGGGCAGGTGCCGCTGCACACCATCCTCAACACCGGGCGCTTTGATTTCGAACGGGCCGCCCAGGCCCCGGGCTGGTTGCAGGAATTGCGCGGCGAGCACGTGCCGGAAACCGAAGAGTACGGCATCGCTTCCACCGCTTATCGCGCGCGCCGCCCCTTCCACCCGCAGCGGTTTTTCGACTTCATCGACCGGCCCTGGGTGAACGGCAAGCTATTGCGTTCCAAGGGTTTCTTCTGGCTGGCCAGCAAACACCAGGACGCCGGCAGTTGGTCCCAGGCCGGCGGTTTGATGCGCCATGGCTTTGCCGGCCGCTGGTGGCGCTTCGTGCCGAAAAGCCAGTGGCCGCAAGACGAAGAAAGTGTCGCGGCAATCATGGGCAACTGGCAGCCGAGCACTGGCGATTGCCGTCAGGAACTGGTGTTCATCGGGCAGAACATTGATTTCGCGCAGATGCGCGCCGAACTTGACCAGTGCCTGCTCACTGACGAAGAAATGGCCCTGGGCGTCGAAGGCTGGCGTCAGTGGGTCGATCCCTTTGGCCCCTGGTATGAGGAGGCAGTTGCCTGATGCTGGCCCCGGTTATTCCCCTGCGCCCCGTGATCCGCCAGACCTGCGGCGAAACCCCGCTGGCGCTCTCCGATATCCTCGAAGACGGCGTGAACCTGGCGCTGTGGCAGCGCCAATTGCCGCTGCATATCGCCGAGTTCGGTGCGTTGCTGGTGTCGCTCGATGAGCCGTTGGCCGAAGCATTGGTCATCGAGTTGAGCGACGAAGACACCGCGCCGAACTTGCAGGGCCTGGCGTCCGGTTGCCGTGATCTTGAAGGCTATGACGGCTTTATCGCCGATGTCTCCTGGCTGGTCAGCGCATTCGCCTGCCTGCTTGGCGCCAGGCGCATCGGCGTGCGTTTGCGCTTGCTGGACAAGGCGATGTGCCCGCGTTTCCATGTCGACCATGTGCCTGTGCGGCTGATCACTACCTACGCGGGCATTGGCAGCCAGTGGCTGCGTGAAGGCGTCATGGAACGCCGCCGCTTGAGCCAACCTGACGCAGAACCCGCCGAGCGCATCGAGCAAATCCACTGCGGTGAAGTGGCGCTGCTCAAGGGTACAAAATGGCACGGCAACGAAAATCATGGCCTGATTCACCGCTCGCCCGCCCTGAACGCGAATGAGCGTCGCTTGATTCTCACGCTGGATTGGCTCGCATAAACGCGTAGGATCAAACGCTCTACACGGTCTGAATGATGCCACCCATGCTGCAGAATATTCCCACCCACGTGATTGCCGGGCCCTTGGGCGCCGGCAAGACCAGCCTGATCAAACACCTGCTTGCCCAGCGTCCGGCCAACGAGCGCTGGGCGGTGTTGATCAACGAGTTCGGGCAGATCGGCCTGGACGCAGCCTTGCTCACGCAAGAAGAGGATGGCATTGCCCTGGGCGAGGTGGCGGGCGGCTGCCTGTGTTGTGTGAATGGTGCGCCGTTCCAGGTAGGCCTGGGTCGGTTGTTGCGCAAGGCCAGGCCGGATCGGCTGTTTATCGAGCCTTCGGGCCTGGGCCATCCGGCGCAGTTACTCAAACAATTGGGCCAGGCGCCATGGCAGGAGGTGCTGTCGCTTCAGCCCTGCGTACTGGTGCTGGACGCCCAAGCCCTGGCAGCGGGCAAACCCTTGCCGCCGGCGCAGCAGGAGGCGCTGGCCAGTGCCGGCCTGCTGGTGTTGAACAAGGATGAGACGCTGGATGCGCGGCAGCGTCAGGCCATAGCGCAGCAATTACCCGGCAACGCGATTTATTGGACGCGTCAGGCACGGTTGCCCATCGAGCAACTGCCTGGTTTGAAGGCACAGGCGGGCGGGGTTGTGGATAACTTCGTGGTGCCCAAAGGCTTGGCGCACATGGAGGCGGTCTGGAGCGACCCCGCGCTGCCGATCTGCCTGCGTCAGGCCCGGGAGGACGGCTGGAGTATCGGCTGGCGTTGGCACCCGAGCCAGCAATTCGATCCGCAGCGCTTGAAGCAGTGGCTGACAAGCCTGGAATGGCGTCGTGCCAAACTGGTTATCCACAGCCGTGAGGCCTGGGTATCCGCCAATGCTGTGGATAACAGCCCATTGGCCTGGCAGCCCAGCGAATGGCGCCGCGATTCGCGTATCGAACTGATCTTCAGCGCACCCCAGGACGTGGCGGCATTGCAGGCTGCCCTGGTGGCCTGCCGTTACTGACGGTTCTTGGTGGCGTGGTCCTGGCGCCACTGGCTCAGTTCGATGACGTCGGCGCTGGGCAGCGGCTCCTTGGCTTCGAACGGGTAGGGCGCCAGTTCGATCTGCGCGCTGTGGGCGCCAAATTGAGTGATGGTGCCGCTGTGGCGAGTCTCGCCCGTGACGGTGAACTCGAAATTGTAGACGCGTGCCAGACGGCGCCGACCCTTGGCATCCTTCACCAAACCGATGCGTTTCAACGCCACTGCGCCGTCGAGCAGTTCGATGTCGAGCTTGGCGCAGTGCTGCTTGACCCGCTCCAGCGCCCGCTCGCGCAGGCCATGGTTGTGCCAGACCCACGCGGCGCCGGTCGCCAGCAGCATCAACACGAACATGTTTCCCAGGGTCAGCATTCCATGAACTCCAACAAAGTGAGCGCAGCTTAACTGTGTCGCCGGTCTGTCGTACAGGCTGCGTTTAGTCGCATACTGCGCGGCCAGAATTTCAACGGCTTTATGGAAATCTCCTGCATGAAACGTACACCCCATCTGCTTGCGATCCAGTCTCATGTGGTCTTTGGCCACGCCGGAAACAGCGCCGCCGTGTTCCCCATGCAGCGGGTCGGGGTGAATGTATGGCCGCTCAACACGGTGCAGTTCTCCAACCACACACAGTATGGCCACTGGGCGGGCGAAGTGCTGGCGCCGCAGCAAATTCCGGCACTGGTGGAAGGTATCGCGGCGATCGGCGAGCTGGGTAACTGCGATGCGGTGCTGTCCGGCTACCTGGGCAGCGCGGCTCAGGGACGCGCCATTCTAAGTGGGGTGGCGCGGATCAAAGCGCTCAATCCCAAGGCGATGTACCTGTGCGACCCGGTGATGGGCCATCCGGAAAAGGGCTGCAGCGTGCCCCAGGAAGTCAGTGATTTCCTGCTCGACGAGGCTGCGGCCATGGCGGATTTCCTGTGTCCTAACCAGCTGGAACTGGACAGTTTTGCCGGGCGCAAGCCGCAATCGCTGTTCGATTGCCTGGCGATGGCCAAAGCCTTGCTGGCGCGCGGGCCGAAGGCGGTGCTGGTCAAGCATCTGGATTACCCGGGCAAGCTGCCGGACGGCTTCGAGATGTTGCTGGTGACGGCCGAGGGCAGTTGGCACTTGCGCAGGCCGCTCCTGGCCTTCCCGCGCCAGCCGGTGGGTGTGGGTGACCTGACGTCGGGGCTGTTCCTGGCGCGGGTGCTGTTGGGTGATAGCCTGGTGGCGGCGTTCGAGTTCACGGCGGCGGCGGTGCATGAGGTGCTGCTGGAGACCCAGGCCTGCGCCAGTTATGAACTGGAACTGGTGCGGGCGCAGGATCGAATCGCCCATCCCCGGGTACGCTTTGAGGCGATGCCGATCAGCCTGTAGATACATAGAACCCAATGTGGGGGGGCAAGCCCCAGCAGCCTATGACTATCTTGCTGATGCTCCACAATCCAAATGTGGGAGGGGGCTTGCCCCCGATGGCGGCCTCTGGGCCGACCAGGATGCTGGATTGGAAAGAGTACATATCCGTTTCTGCGGTAACGGCTGCTAATGGTTCCGCTTTTACAGCGGCTCACTTTTGAAAAG